>NZ_QEWA01000058.1:0-46131 GCF_003390775.1 Thermobacillus sp.
GGCTTATCCTAAATTTACCCCACAAAGTGACGATTCGCTTCGAAGCGTAGTCCGATTACTTTGCGGGGGCCCCGGAAACGGGTTCAGCTTGAAGCAAATCATTCGCATCCGGTTTTCAGGGTGCAAGGCGGGGGAACCGCAGCCGCTGACAGCGGCAACGCCCCTGTAACGCGGCGGCATAGCTCAGTTGGCTAGAGCGTACGGTTCATACCCGTGAGGTCGGGGGTTCGAGGCCCTCTGCCGCTACCATACCTGGAGGCTTAGCTCAGCTGGGAGAGCATCTGCCTTACAAGCAGAGGGTCGGCGGTTCGATCCCGTCAGCCTCCACCATTCAAGTTCATTACCTATCGCGGAGCCGTGGTGTAGAGGCCTAACATGCCTGCCTGTCACGCAGGAGATCGCGGGTTCGAATCCCGTCGGCTCCGCCATTCAAATCAAGGCTCGGTAGCTCAGTTGGTAGAGCAGAGGACTGAAAATCCTCGTGTCGGCGGTTCGATTCCGTCCCGAGCCACCATGGATTGTTCATCGTGGAGGGCTAGCGAAGTGGCCAAACGCGGCAGACTGTAAATCTGCTCCCAGTCGGGTTCGGTGGTTCGAATCCATCGCCCTCCACCACTTTCACGAATGAAGCCTCTTGCGCACAGACGCAGGAGGTTTTTTGCATTTCATCAAAGTCCTCCCTTGGGTTTAGCGGTGCGGCAATAGGGAAAACTATAACCCAAACCGTGGAATCGGGGTGGGATGATGTTGCTTGCGGTCATCAGCGCATTGTTCGCTTTCTTCGCAGTGCTCCTGGTCGTGCCGTATGTTACGCGGTTCGCCTTGCGGCACGGCTACGTGGACATGCCGGGACCGCGCAAAGTTCATGCCGCTCCCGTGCCGCTGCTCGGAGGCGCCGCGATCTACGCCGCCACCGCAGCGGCGATGCTGCTCTTCGGCGGCAGATCATCGCTGTCCGTCGCCGTCGCAGTCGGCGGACTGCTCATCGTGTTCATCGGTCTTCTGGATGACACGGCGAAGGCCAAGGGGTATGAATTTCCGATCTGGCCGCGTGTGATCGTCTATCTGACGGCCGCATTCGTGCCGGTGCTGCTCGATATCCGCATCATCGGCGTATCCTCGCCCGGACCGGGCGGCATGATCATGCTGCCGGAATGGGCATCCGTCGTCTCGACCGTGGTGTGGATCTTCGCGCTTACGAACATGATCAATTTCATCGACGGCGTGGACGGGCTGGCAGCCGGCGTCTCCATGATCTCGTCGCTGACGCTGTTTCTGACCGCCGTCATTCGGCATCAGACGGATACGGCGATGCTGGCGCTCATCCTGTTCGGAGCATGCGCCGCGTTCCTCGCTTTCAACTTCTATCCCGCCCGCATTTTCATGGGTGACGCCGGGGCGGCATTCCTCGGCTATGCTTTGTCGCTGATCGCCGTGGAAGGCTCGCTCAAAAGCGCTACGCTCATCACCATTTTGATCCCGATGCTGGCGCTCGGTGTCCCGATCATGGATACCATCATCGTCATGGCGAGGAGGCTCGCCGAAGGCCGCGGGCTGCACAAGGCGGACAATCTCCATACGCATCATGCGCTGATGCGATGGGGGCTCACCCAGATCCAGACCGTATCGTTCCTCTATCTGCTGTCCATCGTATTCGCCCTGCTGTCCATCGTGCTGCTGCTCGCATGGGGCGCATGATCGACGCCGGAAGGCACCGCCTGTCCGAATTGTGCTACAATAACAGTATTCGGGTGCGGATAGGAGCGTTGCGATGGAGTTGTCCTGGAGATCGAAACTGGAATCGCTGCTGGGCGCGCCGATTATGACGGCGGGATTGCCGCTCGGCGAACGGGAATCCGCATGGCAAGACATCGGTCTGAAACCGGGTGACCGGATTCGCTCCGGAGATCGGTTCAGGCTGCCGGACGGCACGATCCGATTGATCGTCAGTGCCGACGATGAGAAAGTGGAGTATGTCGACCTCCAGCCTGGCGACCTTACCGGGCGGGAAGAGCAGCTGCTCGAATGGCTGCTGCTGGAACTGGAGCGCGACAGCCATGCCGAAGAAGGCCGGGAACGGCCGCTGAACCGGGAAATGCAAAGGCTCGGCGAATGGATTCAGGAACAGATCGGCGCCGGCCGTCTGCAGGCGGCTGTCCCGGATGAGTTCAACGCGGGCGGACGGCTCAACATCGAATGGATCCCGTTTCTTCTGCTCGCCGATCATGCGGCCAAGGCGAACGATGCGGAACTGGAGAAGCTGCTGCAGACGTATCTCGAAACGGACGTGCTGCTCGTGCCGCTCCGCGAGCAGGAGTGGCTCATTCTCGCTCCGGATTCGCTGCTCTATGAGGAGGTCGGCAGCAGGGGGGAAATCGAGGAGACGCCGGAGGAACTGCTGGAGAGCGTGGCGCGGGGCATGCACGACATGCTCACCAGCGAATGGCTCGGCGAGAACCATATCGCGGTCGCCCATCCGATCGTGCCGTCCGCTGCATTGGTCGATACGGTATACCTCCTGCGCGAGACGGTTGCTCTCGGGCGCCGGTTCCATCAAGGCGACACGGTCCATCTTCCCTGGAACATCCATCTGGAGCGGCTGCTGAACAGCATCCCGGATGAGCAGCGGCTCCGGTTCATCGAACAGGCCGCGAGCCGAACCGATTTGCTGCTTGAGCCGGAGATCGTGACGACGCTGGAGACGTTTTTCGCCATGAACTGCAATGTGAGCGATACGGCGAAGAAGCTGTTCATCCACCGCAACACGCTGCTGTACCGGCTGGACAAGCTGAAGCAGGAGACGGGGCTCGATGTGCGCCTGTTCCGGGATGCCGTGCTGGTGAAGATCATTCTGCTATTGTATAAAGTAACGAAAAGAAAGTAGTTTTTTTTGTATGGTTTGTGCATTTTCTTAGGCGGCTGCTGTACGCTAAGATGGTAATAAGCACTCCAATAAGAGCTTAGGGGGAAGAAACGCATGGCAGGCGTACGCTTGGAACACGTATACAAACGGTATCCCGGCTCCGATGTCGCATCGGTCAAGGACTTCAACCTCGATATCAAGGACAAGGAATTCCTCGTTCTCGTCGGTCCGTCCGGCTGCGGCAAGTCAACGACGCTGCGGATGATCGCCGGACTTGAAGAGATCACGGAAGGGAAGCTGTACATCGGCGACCGCCTCGTAAACGACGTTGCCCCGAAAGACCGGGACATCGCGATGGTCTTCCAATCCTACGCGCTGTATCCGCACATGAACGTCTATCAAAACATGGCGTTCGGCCTGAAGCTGCGGAAGTTCAAGAAAGCCGACATCGACAAACGCGTCCGCGAAGCTGCCAAGATCCTCGACATTGAGCATCTGTTGGACCGGAAGCCGAAAGCGCTCTCCGGCGGTCAGCGTCAGCGCGTCGCGCTGGGCCGCGCCATCGTCCGCGAACCGCAAGTGTTCCTGATGGACGAGCCGCTCTCCAACCTCGACGCGAAGCTGCGTACGCAGATGCGGGCGGAAATCTCGAAACTCGCGAAGCGGCTTGAGACGACGGTTATCTACGTCACCCACGACCAGATCGAAGCTATGACGATGGGCGACCGGATCGTCGTAATGAAAGACGGCGTCATCCAGCAAGCGGATTCGCCGGAAGTGCTGTACAACCATCCGGTCAACATGTTCGTTGCAGGCTTCATCGGTTCGCCGGCGATGAACTTCATCAAAGGCGGCCTGTACGAGCGCGACGGCGCCGTTCACTTCAAGGCGGACGGCCTCGACATCGAGCTGACGGAAGGCAAGGCGGCAATCGTCCGCGAGAAAGGCTATGTCAATAAGGAAGTCATCCTGGGCGTTCGTCCTGAAGACTTCCATGACGAGCCGGTCTTCCTGGAAGCATCGCCGAAGAGCATCGTGTCGGCGCTCGCGGAAGTCGTGGAAAACCTCGGCCACGAGAAGAACGTATATCTTGCCGGACTCGGCAACGACACCGTCATCGCCCGTCTGGACGGCCGTTCCGACGTGAAGGAAGGCGCGAACATCAAGCTGGCGATCGACATGAACAAGATTCATCTGTTCGATCCGGAAACGGAACTGAACATTTTCGAGACCTGATCCGCTGGATCAGCGCACAAGTCAACCGGGCCGCCTCATCGAGGCGGCTTTTCTGTTGTCCGCGGGTGCCGCGCGTCATCCCCGCGTTGCGCAAACCGCATCCGATCGGTTACGATGGTAACAAGCGGAAACCGGGAGCCGTCCATGGCTTTCGGTCAGTCATCAGCGCCGCGAAAGCAGGCGGCAAGGAGGCAAGACGTTGGCAAAAGCCGTTAAAGTGTCCGTATTGGTCAAGCAATATCAACTGGAGGTCGTGGCGGGTGCGGAAGGCTTAAGCCGCAGCATTACGGTGGACGACCTGCATCGTCCCGGCCTCGAGATGGCGGGATATTTCGATCATTATCCTGGCGAACGCATTCAAATCCTCGGCCGCACCGAGCTGACATTCTTCCAGACGCTCGAGCCGGATGTCCGGAAAGACCGGGTGAGCCGGCTCTGCCGGGACGAGACGCCGTGCATCATCGTCACGCGCGGCCTCGCGGTGCCCGAAGAACTGATCGAGGAGGCCGGCCGGAAGCAAATCCCCGTGCTTCGTTCCTCCATGGCGACGACCTATCTGATCAGCAAGATGACCGGCTTCCTCGAGCAGCGGCTGGCGCCGACGGCGACGATCCACGGCGTGCTGGTCGATGTGTACGGCATCGGCATGCTCATCACGGGTTCCAGCGGCATCGGCAAGAGCGAGACGGCGCTGGAGCTGGTGAAGCGCGGCCATCGGCTTGTCGCCGACGATGCGGTCGAGATCATCCAGACATCGGACGGTCATCTGTACGGGTCGGCTCCGGAACTGATCCGGTATCTGCTCGAAATCCGCGGCCTCGGCATCATCAATGTGATGACGCTGTTCGGCGCCGGCGCCATCCGGACGCAGAAACGGATCGAGATGGTCATCCGTCTGGAGAACTGGCAGCAGGAGAAGCAGTATGACCGCCTCGGGCTGGATGAGGAAATGACCCGCATCATCGAGACCGATGTGCCGCTCGTCACCGTGCCGGTCCGGCCGGGCCGCAACCTGGCGGTCATCGTCGAAGTGGCGGCGATGAATTACCGGCTGAAGCGGATGGGATACAATGCCGCGCTCCAATTCACGAACAAGCTGACGGAATCCATCGCGGAAGATATGGATGATTTCGAATAAGGGGGCGGACGGGCGATGCGTGTTTTTGAACTGGCGATTGATCCGGTCCTGCTTCGGCTCGGTCCGATCAATCTGACCTGGTATGGCACGATCATCGGCTTCGGAGCGCTGCTGGGCCTGCTGCTCGCCATCCGGGAAGGGCGCAGGTTCGGCATCTCTTCGGATTTCTTCATGGATCTGATGCTGATCGGCACGCCGTCGGCGTTGATCGCGGCGCGCGCCTACTATGTGGCGTTCCAATGGGAGAACTACAAGGACAACTTCCGGGAGATCTTCGCGATCTGGCACGGCGGCATCGCCATCTATGGCGCGCTGATCGGCGCCGTCATAAGCGGCGCCATCTACATCAGGGTGAAAGGGTATCCGTTCTGGCGGATTGCCGATATCTGCGCGCCTTCGTTTCTGGTCGGTCAGATGATCGGCCGCTGGGGCAATTTCGTCAACCAGGAAGCGTACGGAGGCCCCGTCGAAGAGTCGTTCCTGCGGGACACGCTCCATCTGCCGGACTTCATCGTCAATCAGATGTACATAAACGGAACATACTATCACCCGACATTCCTGTACGAGTCGCTCTGGAATCTCGCCGGATTGGTGCTGCTGCTCGTCCTGCGCCGCCAGTCGTTCATGCGCGCGGGCGAAGTGTTCCTCGGCTACCTCATCTGGTATTCGGCCGGGCGGTTCTTCATCGAAGGACTGCGCACGGACAGCCTGGCCTTCCAGGGGCCGGAGTGGCTGGCGTCGCTGCTGAACGGCCTGTGGTCGCCGATGACCGCCCTGTTCGAGCAAGGCTATCTGGATCCGAATTACGGCAATGTGCGCACGTCGCAGCTGCTCGCCGTACTGCTCATCGCGGCGGGCATTGCGCTCGTGATCTACCGGCGCCTCAGCGGCGCGTCGTCGGAGCGGTACGCCGATCCGATCATTGTAAGACGTCCCGATGGCGCGGCCGCATTGCCGCTCAAGGGTGATCGGATGGCCGATGAGGCGGATGAACCGGCGTCGGATGCATCGCGCGATGCGAATGCTCCCAATGAGCGCAACATTTCACGTGAGTCGGAGGCGGCGGACGAGACGGAAGCGGACAAGCCGTCAGAGGACAAGGCGCAGGATGCGGGAGATACGAAACCCGCTGACAGCACCGGGGCGAAAGGACTGCAGCACGATGACGACAGCGGCCGTACTGTTTGACCTGGACGGGACGATTCTCGATACGAACGAACTGATCATCCGCTCGTTTCTCCATGCGCTGCGCGGCGTGACGCCGCCGGAATTCGGCCGGGAGCACATCATTCCGCACATGGGCAAGCCGCTGAAGGATCAGCTCAGGCATTTCACCGGACGGGACGATGTCGACGATCTGCTCGCGGCATACCGGGAGTACAACCTGCGCGAGCATGACGCGCTGGTAAAGCCTTTCCCGCATGTGGCCGAGGTGCTGGAGCGGCTCAAGGCGGCCGGGCTCAAGATCGGCGTCGTCACGACGAAGATGCGGCTGACGGCGTCGCGCGGCATGAAGCTCGCGGGCATCGACGGCTTCATGGACGCGGTCGTCGCGTTCGACGACGTGGAGCACCCGAAGCCGCATCCCGAGCCGGTGCTCAAGGCGCTGGAGGCGCTGGACGTCCACCCGGAGCGGGCGCTCATGGTCGGCGACAGCCCTGCCGACATGCAGTCGGCCTTGGCCGCCGGCTCCGTGCCGGTCGGCGTCGCCTGGTCGCTCAAGGGCGAGCGGGTGCTGCTGGAGACGGGCGCGCGGCACATCATCCATGACATGCGCGACCTGTACGAACTTGCGGGATTGGAGCGGAGGACGCCGTGAGGAACGTGGAGCGCTATCCGGTGGAAGGACCGAATTCGCTGTGGCAGGTGTACAAGACGGTCAGCCGGATGAAGGTGGTGCGGAATTTCATTTTCATCCAGCTGGCCCGCTACTGCCCCTCGCTGCCGCTCAAGAACTGGATCTACCGGCATGTGCTCGGGATGAAGGTCGGACGGAACACGGCGTTCGCCCTGATGGTGATGGTGGATGTCTTTTTCCCGGAGCGGATCCGGGTCGGGAGCAACACCATCATCGGCTACAACTCGACGATTCTGGCGCATGAATATCTGATACGCGAGTACCGGCTCGGCGACGTCGTGATCGGCGACAACGTGATGATCGGCGCGAACGTAACGATTCTGCCCGGCGTAACGATCGGCGACGGCGCCGTCGTGGCGGCGGGCTCCGTCGTGCACAAGGATGTGCCGCCCGGCGCGTTCGTCGGGGGCAATCCGCTGCGGGATCTGCGGGTGGACAAGTGGCAGCCGGAGTAATAAAAAAATGCCGGTCGGAACGCAACGTTTGCCGGCCCCTCCGCGTCATATGTAATGAAAGCGTAAGGACGGGGAGGGGTGCGGGATGCACCGGGTTCGGACACCGGGACGGCGCGCCAAGGCGGTCATGATGGTCCTGTTGGCCGTATGGACGGCAATGCTCTTCGCGGCTCACGCATCCCGCGAAGTGGAAGCGCTTAATTTCCCAATTGAATCCCTGGATGAGCTCTCGGTTCACGCGGATATCGTGTTCGTGGGCACGGTGACGGACAGGATGAAAGACAGCGATACGGAGCATCGGTACACGTTCCGCATCGACATTCCGCTCAAGGGCGGGTTGGAGAAGAAATCGGAGTTGACGGCGCGCGTCCTGCAATTCGGCGATGAGGGCGTCCTCGACAAAGGTTCGTCCTACCTGGTGCTGCTCCAGAAGACGGCGGACGGCGGTTATACGATCGCCGGCGTTCATCAGGGCTTCATCAAACTGAAGAACGGCCGGGCCGAATCGAGATATTACAGCCAGGAGGAAGTGGACCGGTATCTCGCCCGGTACGGCCTGAAGGTGAAGACGATCTATGAACGGCTCGTGCCGCAGGACACGCCGGCCGCGACGCGCCATTCCGTGCGGGATGCGACGTCGCCCGCGGTGCTGTGGACCGGCGGCCTCGCGCTGGCGGCGCTGCTGGCCTGGCTGTTCGCACGGGCCTTCCGGCAGCGGCGGAATCGAATATGACGGTTTAGTGGTGTAATGCGGGCGGCCTCGGCTTGACGGGGCCGCCTCGTCGTGTTACGATACGGTCAATCCCTTTATTTTGGCAGTATGGTAACATATTAACGCTTTAACGAGATAAAGTAACTGCAGGTGACCCGTGCTATGGCCAAACCGAGAGGTTTCGAGAAACCGGCCGGCGTCAAGGATTATCTGCCCCATGTCGTGGCGAAACTGCGGCATATCGAGCAGCAGGTGCTCGAATGCATGAAGCGGTGGGGCTACGAGCAGATCATGACGCCGACAATGGAATATTACGATACGGTGGGCGTCGCCAGCGCGACGTCCGACAGCAAGCTGTTCAAATTGCTCAACAACCGGGGCACGACGCTCGTGCTCCGTTCCGACATGACGGCGCCGATCGCGCGCGTCGCCGCGTCGCTGCTCAAGGATGCGCCGCTGCCGCTTCGGCTTTCCTATCACGCGAACGTCTTCCGCGCCATTGAAGAGGAAGCCGGGCGGGAAGCGGAGTTCTTCCAGACCGGCGTCGAGCTGATCGGTGATCCGACGCCCGAGGCCGACGCCGAGGTCGTCGCGCTCGCGATCGCTTCGCTGCAGGCGGCGGGCGTGAGCCGGTTCAAGATTGCCATCGGCCACGTCGGCTTCCTGAACGGGCTGCTGGAGGAGAAGCTCAGCGAGAGCGCGGAGGCGCAGCGCGAGCTCAAAGCCTACCTGCTGAGCCGCGACCACGTCGGCTATCGCGAACGGCTCCGTTCACTCGGGCTGCCGGAGCAGGCGGAGAGGGAGCTCGAAGACATTCTGCGCTTGCGCGGCGGTCAGGAAACGTGCCGGCAGGCGAAGAGTCTGAGCGGCGATCCGGCGGCGCGGGCGGCGATCGACCATCTGTGCGCGATCTGGGACGTGCTGGACGCGTACGGCGTGACGGAACACGTGCTGATCGACCTGACGATGATCGGCGATTTCTCTTATTATACCGGAATGACATTTGAAGGCTACGCGGCGGATCTCGGATTCCCCGTCGTCAGCGGCGGCCGGTACGACAATCTGCTGGCGCAGTTCGGCCGGCCTTCGCCGGCGACGGGCTTCGCGCTGAAGACGACGCGCATCCTCGATCTTGTGGACGGCGGCGCGGACGAATCGGGCAGAGGCCGGACGCTGATCGGCTACGACGCTGCCGGACGAGCCGCCGCGCTGGCCGAAGCGGGCCGGCTGCGCGCCGAGGGCCTTGTTGCCGTGACGGCGCAGATGTCGGCCGAAGAAGCCGAGATGCTGGAGCGGGCGCTGCAGGCAGGCGGCCCGATCCTGCACAACGGCGCGGCTTACGAACGGTTCGAGCGCTTTGTCGGATCGGCGGGCAAAGGCGCGGGCGGAGGCGGTAAACATGCGTGACACGTTGATGGTCGCGATGCCGAAAGGGCGGATTTACAAGCAGGCGTCGCAGTTGTTCCGGGAGGCGGGACTGCTGATTCCGGACGATTTCGACGACAGCCGCAAGCTGATCTTCGATGTGCCCGATGCGGGGATGTCGTTCATCATGGCCAAGCCGGTCGACGTGCCGACCTATGTCGAATACGGCGTGGCCGATATCGGCGTCGTCGGCAAGGACGTGCTGATGGAAGAGAACAAGGATGTGTACGAGCTGCTGGATCTCGGCATCGCGAAGTGCCGGATGTCGGTGATCGGGCTGCCGGACTGGAAGCCCGTCATCCACCCGCGGGTGGCGACGAAGTATCCGAATGTCGCATCGCAATATTTCCGCGAGCGGGGGCAGCAGGTCGAGGTGATCAAGCTCAACGGCTCGATTGAGCTGGCGCCGCTCGTCGGCCTGGCCGACCGGATCGTCGACATGGTCGAGACCGGCGCGACGCTGCGCGAGAACGGCCTCGTCGAGATGGAGACGATGTTCGACGTGACGAGCCGGCTCATCGCGAACCGGGTCAGCTACCGGATGAAGAACGAAGCGATACAGGCCTTGTGCGACAGGCTGCAGCAGACGCTGCAGCGCGGTGCCCGATCGTAAAGTGTGCAAGAGGCGGACAGGAAGCGGGATGACCGGTGACCGTGGATGCAATATAGTGCAGATCTGCACTATATTGGGCGCACTCGGCGTTTCGCATGCGAATCTGGTGCATTTTTGCACTGCATCGCTGGTGACGAATTCATCGGCAGCCATATGATCTGCCTGTGCACAGTAAATGGAAAGCTTCCAGTGAGGAGTGACAGCCATGCGCATCATGGCGGCGAGCGCATTCAATCTGAAGCGCGAAGTCGAATACGGCAGCCCGGAGCAGAACGCGGCGGTCCGGGAGATCGTCGCGGCGGTGCGGGCGAAAGGCGACGCGGCGCTGCTTGAGTTCACCGAGCGGTTTGACGGCGTGAAGCTTGAGGCGTCCGGGCTGAAGGTGACGGCAGAAGAGATTCAGGCGGCATACGGCCAGGTGGACGAGGAGTTCCTCGCGGCGATCCGGGAGGCTGCCGCCAACATTCGCGCGTTCCACGAAAAGCAGAAACAGAAGTCGTGGATGGAGCCGTCGCCGGACGGCACGCTGCTCGGCCAGATCGTCCGGCCGCTGCGGCGGGTCGGCGTCTATGTGCCGGGCGGCAAGGCGGCTTATCCGTCCTCCGTCCTGATGAACGTCATTCCCGCACAGGTGGCCGGCGTGGCCGAGATCGTCATGGTGACGCCGCCGGCGACGGGCGGCCAGGCGGGGATCAACCCTTACATCCTCGTGGCGGCCGCCGAGGCGGGCGTGAAGGAGATCTACCGGGTCGGCGGGGCGCAGGCGATCGCCGCGCTCGCCTACGGCACGGAGACGATCGCGCCGGTCGACAAAATCTGCGGTCCCGGCAACATCTATGTGGCGCTGGCGAAGCGCGAGGTATACGGCGCGGTCGATATCGACAGCATCGCCGGGCCGAGCGAGATCGTCGTGCTGGCCGACGGGTCTGCCGACCCGGTCTATATTGCGGCCGACCTGCTGTCGCAGGCGGAGCACGACGAGATGGCGTCCGCGGTGCTCGTGACGTCGTCGGCCGGGCTGGCGAAGGCGGTGTCGGACGAGGTGGAGCGGCAGCTGGCCGATCTGCCGCGGGCGGCGATCGCGCGCAAGTCGATCGACGACTACGGCGCGATTCTGACCGTCGATTCGCTGGATGAAGGAATCGCGGTCGTCAACCGGCTCGCCCCGGAGCATCTCGAGATCATGACGGCGGACCCGATGGAAGTCGTGGGGCGGATCGAGAATGCCGGCGCGATTTTCCTCGGTGCGTACAGCACGGAGCCGGTCGGCGACTATTTCGCCGGACCGAACCACATTCTGCCGACGAACGGCACGGCGCGTTTCGCGTCGGCGCTCGGCGTTGACGACTTCGTGAAGAAGTCGAGCCTGATCCGCTACAGCCGGGAAGCGCTGCTCAAGCACGGCGGCAAGATCATGGCGCTGGCCCGCCGCGAGGGGCTGGAGGCTCACGCCCGCGCCGTCGAGGTTCGGCTGATGAAGGAGCAAGTCAAAGATATTGGAATGAAAGAAGGCTGAAGCGATGACGGAACCGGTCAGACGCGCGGCGGACATCGCCCGCAAAACAGGCGAAACGGACATCAAGCTGAGCTTCGCGCTCGACGGGACGGGGGAGACGTCGATCGAGACGGACGTGCCGTTCCTGGGTCACATGCTCGAGCTGTTCGCGAAGCACGGCCACTTCGAACTGAAGGTGGAGGCCAGCGGCGACGTCGATGTCGACGATCATCATACGGTTGAGGACATCGGCATCTGCCTCGGGCGGGCGATCCTCGAGGCGCTCGGCGACAAGCGCGGCATCCGGCGCTATGCGAACGTGTTCATTCCGATGGACGAGGCGCTGGCGCAGGTGGCGGTCGACATCAGCAACCGCCCGCACCTCGAGTACCGGGCGGAGTACCCGGCGCAGACGGTCGGCAGCTTCCACGTCGAGCTGGTGCACGAATTTCTGTGGAAGCTGGCGCTGGAGGCGCGCATCACGCTGCACGTGATCGTGCATTACGGGCGCAACACGCACCATATGATCGAGGCGGTGTTCAAGGCGCTTGGCCGGGCGCTGGATGAAGCGTCGAGCATCGATCCGCGCGTGCAGGGCGTCCCGTCGACCAAGGGAGTGCTGTAACATATGATCGCGATCATCGACTACGGCATGGGCAATCTGCACAGCGTCAGCAAGGCGGTCGAACGGCTCGGCTTCGAGGCGCGTGTGACAAGCGCTCCCGGTGAAATCCTCGCCGCGGACGGCGCGATTCTGCCCGGTGTCGGCGCGTTCGGCGACGCGATGCGCAATCTGCGCGAGACGGGGCTGGATGAGGCGGCGAAGGCGTTCGCCCGCTCGGGGAAGTCGATGCTCGGCATCTGCCTCGGCATGCAGCTCCTGTTCAGCGAGAGCGAGGAGCACGGCCGGCATGAAGGGCTCGGGCTGCTGCCCGGCCGCGTCGTCCGGTTCCAGGGGCCGTTCAAGGTGCCGCACATGGGCTGGAACCGGCTGAAGTTCGAGCGGGAGAATCCGCTGACGGATGGGCTTGATGCCGGCCACGTCTATTTCGTGCATTCCTACCATGTGCTGCCGGAGAATGAAAGCGATCTGCTGGCGACGACGGACTACCACGGTCCGGTCACGGCGATCGTCGGCCGCGGCGGGCTGTACGGCATGCAGTTCCATCCGGAGAAAAGCGGCGAGCTGGGCATGCGGCTGCTGGGCCGTTTCCTGTCGCTGACGATGAAAGTGCAGAATGAATAGTCGTGAGGCGGATCACAGCCTGGGGGACAGTGATCGGTCCGCGGACTGTGGACGCCCGGGGGCTGTGATCGCCCGGCGGGCTGTGAACGCCCGGGATGGGCGCGTGAGCAACCGCGGATCGAAAGGGTGCAATGCGATGCGCGGTCCGGACGGATGAGGATGAAAACCGCGATCCGGACGGGCCGGCATGCGGAAAGGAGCCATCATGTTAGCGAAACGGATCATCCCGTGCCTGGATGTGAAAGACGGCCGCGTCGTGAAAGGCGTCAACTTCGTCAATCTGCGCGACGCCGGCGATCCGGTGGAGCTTGCGGCGGCGTATGACCGGGAAGGAGCGGACGAGCTGGTCTTCCTCGACATCTCCGCTTCCCACGAAGGGCGGAAGACGATGGTCGATGTCGTGCGCCGGACGGCCGCCGAGATTACGATTCCGTTCACCGTCGGCGGCGGGATCGCGCATGTCGACGACATGAAGACGCTGCTTCGCGCCGGCGCGGACAAGATCGGCATCAATACGGCGGCGGTGCTGAATCCCGATCTGATCGCGGAAGGCTCGCGCGTCTTCGGCGCGCAGTGCATCGTCGTCGCGATCGACGCGAAGTTCAATCCCGAATGGGGAGAATGGGAAGTCTACACGCACGGGGGCCGAAAGGCCACCGGCATCCGCGCGCTGGAGTGGGCGCAGCGGGCCGAAGCGCTCGGCGCCGGCGAAATTCTGCTGACGAGCATGGACAAAGACGGCACGAAGGACGGCTTCGACATCGCGCTGACGCGGGCCGTGTCCGAGCGGGTGTCGATTCCGGTCATCGCGTCGGGCGGCGCCGGCAAGGTCGAGCATTTCCACGAGGTGTTCGCGGAAGGGTTGGCGGACGCCGGGCTGGCGGCTTCGGTGTTCCATTACAAGGAAATGACGATCGGCGAGGTCAAGGAAGATCTGCGCCGCAAGGGAGTGGAAGTGCGATGAGCGGATCAGGTTCGTTGTCGCCAGAGGCCATCCGCTGGAACGATGACGGGCTCGTGCCGGCCGTCGTTCAGGATGCGGTCAGCAAGGAAGTGCTCATGCTCGCGTACATGAACCGCGAGTCGCTGGCGAAGACGCTGGAAACGGGGGAGACGTGGTTCTGGAGCCGCTCCCGCGGGGAGCTGTGGAACAAGGGCGCGACCAGCGGACACAAGCAGAAGGTCCGGTCGATCGCTTACGATTGCGACGGCGACGCGCTGCTCGTCCAGGTGGAACAGATCGGACCGGCTTGCCACACGGGCCGGTACACCTGTTTCCACCACGAGATCAAGCCGGACGGGAACGCCGAACGAGAGCCGTCGGCGGACCGGTTCCGGATGATCGGGGAGCTGGAGAGGGTCGTCGCGAATCGTTACGCGGAGCGGCCGGAAGGCACCTATACGACGTATCTTTTTGAGAAGGGCATCGACAAGATTCTGAAAAAAGTCGGCGAGGAAACGGCGGAAGTGATCATCGCGGCGAAAAACCGGGACAACGACGAGCTGCGGTACGAGACGGCGGATCTCATTTTCCACATGATGGTGCTGCTGCGGGAGCGCGGGCTGCCGCTGGATGACGTCATGGCGGAACTTGCGAGCCGCGAAGGCAAGCCGACGACGAATAAAATGCGATGAAGATCGACTATCATACCCACCATGCGCGGTGCGGACACGCCGAGGGCTCGCTCGAGGATTATGTGAAGCGGGGCATCGGGATCGGGCTCGATCACATCGGCCTGTCCGACCATATGCCGCTCATCCATGTCGATCCGGCATCCTATTATCCCGGGATGGCGATGCCGATGGACGAGCTGCCGCGCTATGTGGAAGAAGCGTTCGCGCTGAAGGAGAAGTACAAGGGTGTCATCGAAGTCCGCGTCGGGCTCGAAGGCGACTACATCGAAGGGTACGAGGAAGAAATCGAGCGGATCGTCCGGGGATACCCGTGGGATTATGTCATCGGTTCGGTGCATTTTCTCGGCGAATGGGACATCACGGACTACCGGCAGACGGACGGTTGGAAAAGCCGCGATCCGATGGCCGTGTACGAGCAGTATTACGACGCGGTGTGCAAGGCGGCGGCGACCGGCTTCTACGACGTGATCGGCCACATCGACGTCATCAAGCGGTTCGGCGTGCAGCCGGGCGGCGATGTGACGCATCTGGAGGACATGGCGCTTGCGGCGGCGGCGAAAGCGGGCGTCGCGATCGAGCTGAACGCCTCGGGGCTCCGGATGCCGTGCGCGGAGATGTTCCCGTCGCGGCGGATGCTGGCAAAGGCGCGCGAGCTCGGCATTCCGGTCACGCTCGGTTCGGACGCGCATCAGCCGGAGCGGCTGGGGCAGTATCTCGACGAGGCGAGGGCGGCGCTGAAGGATGCGGGGTACGCGCAGCTTGCGACGTTCGAAGGACGCAGGCGGATTCTCGTCGATTTTTGAAAAAGGCCGTCGCCGATGTATAATGAAGTTGGCATGCGGCTCGAAACGGATTCGCAAAATTTCAGGAGGGTGTCATGTTCAGCGATAAGGTGCGTATTTTCTCGGGGTCGTCGAACCAACTGCTGGCGGAGCGCATATGCGCGGAGCTCGGCTGCACCCTGGGCAGAATCAAGATTTCGCGCTTCAAGAGCGGCGAAGTCTACGTTCACTACGAGGAGTCGGTCCGCAACTGCGACGTCTTCCTCGTCCAGTCGTTCTCGCATCCGATCAACGAGCATTTTGTCGAATTGCTCGTCATGATCGACGCGGCGAAGCGGGCGTCCGCGCGGACGATCAACATTATGATCCCGTATTACGGATACGCGCGGCAGGAACGCAAATCGGCGCCGCGGGAGCCGATCTCGGCGAAGATGGTGGCGGACGTGCTGACGACGGTGGGCGCAGACCGGATCATTACGCTCGATCTGCACGCTCCGGCGATCCAGGGATTCTTCAACATTCCGGTGGACCATCTGACCGCACTTGACCTGATCAGCGACTATCTGAAATCGAAGAACATCCGCAATCCGGTCGTCGTTTCGCCGGATGCCGGACGGGCGTCGACGGCGGAGAAGCTGGCAAACTACCTGCACGCGCCTTTCGCCATCATGATCAAGAAACGGCCGAAGCACAACGAATCCGTCATTACGCATGTCATCGGCGACGTCGAGGGACAGACGCCGATCATCATAGAGGACCTGATCGACACCGGCTCGACGATCATCAACGTCGTGGAGAGTCTGAAGGAACGCGGGGCGGAAGACGCGATCGTCTGCGCGACGCATCCGCTGTTCTCGAATCCGGCCATCGAGAAGCTCGGCCATCCGAACATCCGCGAAGTGATCGTGACGGACTCCATTTTCCAGCCGGATCTGTCGGAGGACCGGTTCCGCGTCATCAGCGTCGCGCCGATGCTGGCGGAAGCGACCCGAATCATCATCCAGGGCGGTTCGATCAGCACGCTCTTCAAAAATGCGGGCGTCTAGATCCCGAAAGATAAGAATGTATAAGTTTCACGCTTATCATCGGCTTATCTTTCACCGCAAAACGGACGCGCCTTCCGGAAGGACGGCGCCAGCCGTTTTTGCTTGTGTGATCTTCGGCGCACTGTGATATAATCGATGCAAAAAAATCGAAGCACGGGAGGTGCCTGATCGTATGCGCAAGAAGAACAAAGCGGCGCCCCGCGCGAAAATCATTCCGATCCAGCTGGACGCTGCCTTCTTTTACGAACGTGCGGTCCGGTCGCTGGACCGCTGCCGCTACGACAAGGCACTTCGCTATTTTCGCAAGGCAGTCGAATACGAGCCGGACAATCCGGTGAATCATTGCAATATGGCGGGCATTCTGTCCGAGATGGGCAACTACGAGGAATCGAACAACATCCTGCGAAAGGTGCTGGACGAACTCGACCCGTCGATGACGGAATGCTGGTTCTACATGGCGAACAACTACGCCAACATGGAAATGTACGAGGCGGCGGAGGAAGCTCTCGTCCAATATCTGGAGGAAGATACGGACGGCCAGTTCCTCGAGGAAGCGGAAGAGATGATGGATCTGCTTCACTACGAGCTGGACCGGCCGCTGAAGCAGCCGGTCGTGAAGGCGCGCGGCCGGCTGCACGACCATGAGCGCGCCCGGCAGCTGCTCGAGGAAGGGAAGTTCGTCGAGGCGGTCAAGCTGCTGAAGACGATCATCGAGGAGCAGCCCGAGTTTCTGGCGGCGCGCAACAACCTGGCGCTCGCCTATTATTACATGGGCCTGTTCGACCAGGCGGCGGACACCGTCCGGGAAGTGCTGAAGACGGACCAGGGCAATCTGCACGCGCTGTGCAATCTCGCGATCTTCCGCATGCAGGGCGGCGGCCGGGAGGAAGCGCTGGCGATCGTCGGGGCGCTGCGCAAGATAGTGCCGATGCAGCCGGAGCTGGCGTTCAAGCTGGCGACGACGATGGGCATTCTCGGGGAGCATGAGGCGGCGTACGGCCATTTCCGGCGGCTGATCCGCGAGATGCCCGGCCATCGGGATCCGTACCTTCTCCACTACACGGCCGTCGCGGCCAGCAACATCGGCCGCCTGGAGGAAGCCGGACGGCTGTGGAAGGAGGCGGCGCAGCTCGATCCGGAGGCGGGCGTGGCCGACTATTATTTGCAGCATCTGGACGATCTGAAATCCGGCAGGATGTCTCCGCCGTCCAGCTATCACTATCATCTGCCGTTCGAGGAGCAGCTCCGGCGCTGGGAAGGCTCGGGCGACGAGCTGCCCGAACGGATGAAGCGGGATCCGCTCGTCCGTTCGTCGTTCTTCTGGGCGCTGCGCCACGGCGACCGCAGGATGAAGTTGCAGGTCATCCAGGCGTTCAGCCTCGTCGGGGACGACGAGGTGAAGGAGGCGCTGCGCGAATTCTTGAGGCAGCCCGAGGAAGACGACATGCTCAAGCGCGTCGCAATCTTCGTTCTGCGCGGCATCGGGGACACCGGGCCGATCGAGGCGGTGCTGGGCGGAGAGCAGGTGATCGTCGAAGCGAACCGGATGCCGATCCGGATGCCCGCCGCGAACGCGCGGTGGCAGGCGGTCATCGAGGCGGCGATGCAGCGCATGCAGAACCGCTTTGACGCGGTGCAGCAGCACGATCTGCTGACGCTGTGGGCGGAGTTTCTGCAGCGGCTGTATCCCGAGACGCCGGTTATCCGCAAGGCGGAAGGGTGGGCGGCGGCGCTCGAGTATCTGACGGCGAAAATGCACCGCAAGGGGATCACCTTCGAGGAGGCGGCGATGCGCTACGGCGTGTCGGCGGCGACCGTATGCAAGCATGTTCGCCGGATTGACGAGGTGTGCGGCATCCGGGACAGGATGAAGGCGGCGCACATGCAGGGCGAGGTCGAGGGCGATTAGCGCGGGTGCTCGGGAACGGTTTTTTATCGGGCGTCATCGTCGTTGGAAGGATAGACAGGATTTGAGCGGGCAGATTAACGGCAGGCGGCGTGCGGATCGCGAATTCGCCGGCCATGCCGGGAAGCAGGAGGGAGACCAGAATGACGGTATATCGATCGATCATTATCGGCACGGGGCCGGCGGGCCTGACGGCGGCGATCTATCTGGCGCGGGCGAACTTGAACCCGCTCGTCATCGAAGGGCCGGAACCGGGCGGGCAGCTGACGACGACGACGGAAGTCGAGAACTTCCCGGGGTTCCCGGACGGCATCATGGGCCCTGAACTGATGGCGAACATGCGCAAGCAGGCCGAGCGGTTCGGCGCCGTGTTCAAGACGGGCTGGGTGAACCGCGTCGATCTGTCGAAGCGGCCGTTCACGCTCGAAGTCGAGGGCATGGCGGAACCGCTGCAGGCGGAGACGCTGATCATCTCGACCGGGGCTTCCGCGAAATATCTCGGCATTCCGGGCGAGAAGGACAACGTCGGTCGCGGCGTCAGCACGTGCGCGACTTGCGACGGGTTCTTCTTCCGCGGCAAGAAAATCGTCGTGGTCGGCGGCGGCGACTCGGCGATGGAAGAAGCGAACTTCCTGACGCGTTTCGCGACGGAAGTGAAGCTGGTGCACCGCCGGAACGAGCTGCGCGCGTCGAAGATCATGCAGGACCGCGCGCGGGCGAACGAGAAGATCAGCTGGCATCTGAACCGGACGCCGCTTGAGGTGGTAGCCGGTCCGCTCGGCGTCACCGGGCTGAAGGTGCGCAACAACGAGACGGGCGAAGAAGAGCTGATCGAGGCGGAAGGCATTTTCGTCGCGATTGGCCATACGCCGAACACGAAGTTCCTGGACGGCCAGATCGAGACCGACGAGCAGGGCTACATCATCGTGAAGCCGGGAACGACCGAGACGAACGTGCCGGGCGTGTTCGCCTGCGGCGACGTGCAGGACAAGAAGTACCGCCAGGCCATCACGGCAGCGGGCAGCGGCTGCATGGCGGCGCTCGAGTGCGAACGTTTCCTCGAAGGCAGCGCCGTGCACGATTGGAGCAAGACGTTGTAATCCATTAATAATAAGAAATGAGCGTTGTCCGCGAATTGCCGCTGACGGAAGGAGCAACCAGCCGTCGGCGGCTTTTGGCGTGGCATTGGCGCGAGTGTGGAGTGTCGGTGCGACGCGGGGATCGAGCGAGCGGGGAGGTTGGCGAAGATCCTGCGCTTATTTTGCACAGGCTGCCGAATCTTGTCTGAACAGGACACTAGCGTTGCATCAAACTTCACATCAAGAAAGTTAGGTTGAATAAATTCCTATTTCTGCAAGATAACGATGCATTTCACCTGCTCAAGGCATAAAAAACTCCTATTGTTGAGATGTAGGCATGTTACCCTACTCCACAACAAAGGAGTCAAACGCATGGGTAACATACCAAGCGACCAGGTGATTTGTATATGTCTCGATTTGCTCGACATCGATAGCAAACGCCATGATTTCTTGGATTTTCGCACGCAGAAGCTCACGGTCGCAATTTTCGTGAAATTGATGATCGAAGCTCAGTTGAAGCAACACAGCAGCTATGCGGTCATCACCGAACATCTCTGCGTTCCTCAAGCGTGCTTCAAGAGTACCTCGGGCTTCCGTCGATCAGCGAGTCCCAAATCTCCCGCAAGCTGCGGACCTTGCCGTACATCTACTGCCAGCAGTTGTTTCTAAATGCCGTTTGCAAACTGCAAGAGCTCACCCGAGACGGCAAGGGCATCCCGGGACTCGGCCGACTGCGCATCATCGATTCCACGGAGCTCGCTCTGCCGGAAATTGTCGGCCGCTGGGCGTACTGCTCGAAACACAAAAATGCGGTGAAGATGCATACCCGGCTCATCGTCACCGATCCCGACACGGTTTACCCGGAGCGAATCATCGCTTCCACGGCGGATGTAGCCGACTCCGAAGTCGTGATGGATCTGGTGGCGGACGATGATGCCATCCATGTGATGGACCGCGGGTATATCGTGTACGGCAACTTCGCGCGCTGGACCGAGCAAAACAAGCGGTTTGTGGCGCGCATCCAGCAGCGCAACAGGGTGGAGATCCTGCGCGAACGGCCGGTTCCGGAAGGGGCGAAGGTGCTGCGCGATGCGGATGTCCGCATGGCGTTCCGATGGAACCACGAGGTGAAAACAGCGGACCTTCGCCTGGTGGAATTCACCAATGACCAGGGCAAGACGTACACCGCTGGATGATCGAGCTGTTCTTCAAGTGGATCAAAGGCCATCTGAAGCTGGTGAAACTGTACAGCTATGATCCGGAAGCGGTCTGGACGCAGATCTACCTTGCCCTGACGGCCTACGCGCTGGTGCTCATCGTCAAACACATGACCGGAACAACGCGTACACCATGGCAAGTACTCCGGTTGCTCAGGCTTTACATGAGCCTGAGTTGAGAAGCGTTTCTGCAGGCGTTGAATCGTCAGCCGAGTCGCACCAGCAGAGGGCGCGTGAAGAAAGGCAAGCGAGGCCGACCACGCAAGCATCCGCTGAAGCTAAAACCGGCACGACTGATTGTGAAATAGCACAACCGAGATTTGCATTTCCTGGTAACATGCTCTACGTTTATGGCGTCATTCGCCTTTTGGCGCTGGACCAGGAAATGCAAATGTAAATATTTTGCTCTCTTTGTTGGTATAGAACCTCCTTTATAAGGAATCCAATGGCAGCTTTAGTGCAACGCTAGTGATTAAAGGAAATTAATTCTTCAATACACTTCCTCATGCTTGTCCGCGGACGGACTTGTGCCGCATGTCCCATGGACCGCCCGCATTCTTGACCTCGACATACCGTTCGCTTATAGTGGGAAAAGAGCAGTTAACACAGTGATTGAGGTGGCCTTGTCATGTCGGGTAAGCTTTACGTCGGCCTGGATGTCGGCGGTACAGCGATTAAAGCGGGCGTATGCAGCGAAGACGGCAAACTGCTGCATACCTTCGAAGGACCGACCGAGAATGAGAAAGGCAGCGACCGGGTAATGGCCAATATGGCCCAATATGCCCGTACCGTTGTTGAGCAGATGTCCGCTTCCTGGGACGACGTCGAAGGCGTCGGCCTCGGCGTACCGGGATTCCTGGACATTCAGAACGGCGTTCTGCTCACCTCGCCCAACCTTGTTTTGCGGAATGCGCCGCTGAAGAGCTATCTCTCCGAACAGCTCGGCAAGCCGGTGCTGATCAACAATGATGCCAACGTGGCGGCGCTCGGCGAAGCGTGGGGCGGCGCCGGACGCGGCGTGTCCGATTGCGTGATGTACACGCTCGGCACGGGTGTCGGCGGCGGCATCATCATCGGCGGCCGCATCGTCGTCGGCTTCAACGCGATGGCCGGCGAGCTCGGGCATATCGCCATTGTGCCCGATCTGGAAGCCATTCAATGCGGCTGCGGCAAGAAAGGCTGCCTGGAGACGGTATCGTCCGCTACGGGCATCATCCGGATGGCCAAGGACGCGGTGGCACGGGGTGACCTGGCACCGCTGGCCGGTCTGGAGACGATTACGGCGAAGGACGTCTTCGACGCGGCGAAAGCCGGCAATGAGACGGCGGCGCGCATCGTGCAGCGCGCGGCGCACTATCTCGGCAAGTCGATGGCCCTGGTGTCGGTCGTCGTCAATCCGCAGCGGTTCATCATCGGCGGCGGTGTTGCCAAAGCGGGCGAGTATCTGTTCGAGCAAATCCGCGAAGCGTATTTCAAGCATGCTCTGGAAGCTGCTTCGAAGGGCGTGGAAATCGTGCCGGCCGAACTCGGCAACAACGCGGGGGTCGTCGGCGCAGCAGGGCTCATTCTGCGTTCTTGACGAACGTGCAGGCCGGTTGCGACCGGCCTGTTCGTTATTCCCGGCCGCCATTCGCCTGCGGTGATGGGGCGCCCGGGCCGGTCATACGCTATAAGATAAGCATTGGGAAGTTTCGACGCAAAGCGGATGCGCCTTCCCGGAAGAAGGATGGCGCGGGCCGTTTTACTTGATTCGGGGGAGGGGATGCCGCCATGACCGGCGGAACGGCAGTCCCAAAACTGATTATCATTACGGGCATGTCGGGCGCGGGCAAGACGATCGCGGTCCAGAGCTTCGAGGATCTGGGCTTCTTCTGCGTCGACAATCTGCCGCCCGTGCTCATCCCGAAGTTCGCCGAGCTGATCGAGTCGTCCAGCGGCAAGATCGGCAAGGTGGCGCTCGTCATCGATCTGCGCGGCCGGGAGTTCTTCACCGCGCTGTCCGAATCGCTGGCCTACACGAAGGAACATTTCACGATCGGCATCGAGATTCTGTTCCTTGACGCGACGGACAGCGTGCTCGTCCAGCGGTACAAGGAGAGCCGGCGCCGGCATCCGCTTGCCGACGGCGGGGTGCCGCTTGAAGGCATCCGGCTGGAGCGCCGGCTGCTGGAGGACCTGAAAGGGATCGCAACCCATGTGATCGATACGAGCAACCTGAAGCCGGCGCAGCTCAAGGCGCTCATCGCCGACCGGTTCTCCGAAGCGAACCGGGAAACGTTCGTCGTGAACCTGACGTCGTTCGGCTACAAATACGGGATTCCGATTGACGCGGATCTGATCTTCGACTGCCGGTTCCTTCCGAATCCGCATTATGTCGAGCATCTGCGACCGAACACCGGGAAGGATCCGGAAGTGTACGAATATGTCATGAAATGGCCGGAGACGCAGACGTTCTTGTCGAAACTGGTCGACATGCTGCAATATCTGATTCCGATGTACAAGAAAGAAGGCAAAAGCCAGCTCGTCGTCGGCATCGGCTGCACCGGGGGCAAGCATCGATCCGTCGCAATCGCCGAGTACCTCGCCCGCACGCTGGGCAACAGCGAGACGGAGACGGTGCGTGTCGGCCACCGGGACGCCGAGCGCGACCGGCGCTGACGGGGTGAAGACATGAAGTCCCGCACCCCGTCCGTGTCGCCCCCTTTGCCGAAAGTCGTCGTCATCGGCGGCGGCACCGGGCTGTCCGTCATGCTGCGCGGCTTGAAGGAGAAGCCGCTCGATCTGACGGCCATCGTCACGGTTGCCGATGACGGAGGCAGTTCCGGCGTCCTGCGCCAGGAGCTGCAGATTCCGCCGCCGGGTGACATCCGCAATGTGCTGATGGCGCTCGCGAATGTGGAGCCGCTGCTCTCGCGGCTGCTCCGCTACCGTTTTCCCGCCGGCAGCGGATTGGCCGGCCACAGCTTGGGCAACCTGATGTTGGCGGCGATGACCGATATCGCCGGCGATTTCGTCACAGGCGTGCGCGAGCTGAGCCAGGTGCTCGCCGTGCGCGGCCGGGTGCTGCCCGCCGCCGCGCAGGGCACCGTGCTGAAGGCGGTCATGGAAGACGGCAGCATCGTCGTCGGCGAATCGCAGATTCCGAAAGCCCGCGGCAGAATCCGCCGCGTTATGATTGAACCGCCCGGGGTCGAGCCGCTACCGGAGGCGGTGGAGGCGATCCGCGAGGCGGATTGCATCCTGATCGGCCCGGGAAGCCTGTATACGAGCATCATGCCGAATCTGCTCGTGAAGGGACTTGCGGAAGCCATCGTCGCTTCCGATGCCATGAAATTGTTCATTTGCAACGTCATGACCCAGCCGGGCGAGACGGACGGTTACACGGTGAGCGACCATCTCGACGCCATTGAGGCGCATGTCGGCGCGCCGCTCTTCCACGGGGTCATCGTGAACAACGGCGAGATTCCGCCGGATGTGCTGTCCAAGTATGCGGAGGAAGGCGCCTCGGTCGTCGTCTGCGACGAAGAGGAGCTGCGGCGGCGGGGCATCCGCGTCATCGCGGATCGGCTGATCAAGGTGCAGACCTATCTGCGGCACGACGCCGCGAGGCTCAGCCATCACATCGAGCGGCTGGTTCAAGATTGGATATCCGGGAAGAGGTGATGCGGATGTCTTTCGCGGCCCAGACCAAGAAAGAACTGACGATGATCGAATCTGCGCCTTGCTGCGAACTGGCGGAGCTCTCGGCTCTCATCCGGATGAACGGTACGGTGCAGGTGTCGAATCGGAAGGTTGTGCTGGATGTCTCGACGGAGAACGCGGCGATCGCGCGGCGCATTTTCACCCTGCTCAAGCGCCGGTTCGGTATTCAGGCCGAGCTGCTGGTGCGGAAGAAAATGCGGCTGAAAAAGAACAACGTATACATCGTCCGCGTTCCGACGATGGTGGAGGAAATTCTGTCCAAGCTCGCCATCGTGTCGGAAGGGTTCGTGTTCCGCCAGGGAATCGACAAGAACATCGTGCGCAAGGCATGCTGCAAGCGCTCCTACCTGCGCGGCGCGTTTCTGGCCGGGGGATCCGTCAACGACCCGGAAGGTTCGTCCTATCACCTGGAGATCGCGACACAGTACGAGGAGCATTGCCGGGCGCTGGTGGAACTGGCGAACAAATATCGGCTCAACGCGCGCTGCATCGAACGGAAGAAGGGTTTTATTTTCTACATCAAAGAAGGGGAGAAGATCATCGAGCTCCTGGGCATCATCGGCGCGCACCAGGCGCTCTTCAAGTTTGAGGACGTGCGGATCATGCGCGACATGCGCAATTCGGTGAACCGGATCGTCAACTGCGAGACGGCCAATCTGAACAAGACGATCGGCGCGGCGGTCCGCCAGATCGAAAACATCAAGCTGCTGCAGAAGGTGATCGGCCTCGAAAATCTGCCCGAGAAGCTGCGCGAAGTGGCGGAAGTGCGGCTTGCCCATCCGGACATCAACCTGAAGGAAGTGGGCGACCTGCTGAAGGGCAATGTCAGCAAGTCGGGGGTCAATCACCGGCTGCGGAAAATCGACGAATTGGCCGAAAAAATCCGGAACGGCACGCTCTGACGGCGCAAACCTAGTCTGCCGCGCCCAATAATGTTATAATACTTGCATGATCTATGGGCCTCCGCAGGCACGGGAAGGTGCGCTTGTGAGGAGCGAGCCGAGCATCGGGCCGATAATTTCTGGACAGGGGGAAAAAGTGCATGATCAAGCAACCGGTGGTCGTTCGTCTGAAGACGGGCCTTCACGCACGGCCGGCTGCGCTTTTCGTACAGGAAGCGAACAAATTCTCAGCTGAAATCTTCGTGGAGAAGGACGACAAAAAAGTAAACGCGAAGTCCATCATGGGCATCATGAGCCTCGCGATCAGTTCGGGCACGGAGGTTACCATCAGTGCGGACGGTTCCGACGCAGAACAGGCTGTAAACGCTTTAGTCCAACTGGTCAGCAAGGAAGAGCTGGAAAACCAGTAACGGGGCTTGAAAGGACAAAAGGGGCGGATCCCGGCGGATCCGTCCCTTTGCCTTGTTAACGGGGTGTCGAAAGAAGCAAGCCGGACGGCGCAACCGCCGACCGGCCCAATAAAGACAAAAACTGCCGGATCGGCAGCCAGATCAGAGAGAGGTTTTCGGGTCCAGATTGCGCGAACGAATCGCTTCTTCGATCAATTGAATGAATTCGGCAGACAATCCCATCGCGACAGCTTCGTGGTACACTTCGAGCAGATGCTCGTCCGTGAGCGGCCGAAGCAGGATCATCTTGTCGTGCACTATGGGATATTCGCCGTCAGGCAGAGTGGTGTGCGTCGATCGCGTGGCTGCCACGTTGATCACTCCATCCAAATTTCTCAGAACTCGCCTTCATTTGTAGGAATTTGGAACTTGCTGTGTCTTTATCATAACACGGTTTTCGTTTGGAGTGGTTTGCCATTCACACATGCAAATTGTGGTTGACAAATGTAAGGATTTGTGATATTAAGACAAAAACATCCGCCGTCCGGGCGGATGTTTTTGTAATTAAAGCAATGCGCGGATTATACACGCTCGATGACTTTGTCCACAAGGCCGTAGTTCTTCGCTTCTTCAGCGCTCATGAAGTAGTCGCGGTCCGTATCTTTTTCGATCCGCTCCAGCGGCTGGCCGGTCCGCTCGGAGAGAATCTTGTTCAGCTTGTCGCGCATCTTCAGAATCCGGCGGGCACGGATTTCGATGTCGCTGGCTTGTCCTTCGGCTCCGCCGAGCGGCTGGTGAATCATCACTTCGCTGTTCGGCAGGGCGTAACGCTTGCCCGGAGCGCCCGCAGCCAGCAGGAACGCGCCCATCGAAGCCGCCATGCCGACGCAGATCGTCGAGACGTCCGGCTTGATGTACTGCATCGTGTCGTAGATCGCCATGCCGGCCGTGATGGAACCGCCCGGGCTGTTGATGTACAGATGGATGTCCTTCTCCGGATCGTCGGCGGCCAGGAACAGCATCTGGGCGATCACCGAATTGGCGACGACATCGTTGATGCCGGTGCCGAGGAAGATGATGCGGTCCTTGAGCAGGCGGGAGTAAATGTCGTAGGCGCGCTCGCCGCGGTTGGTCTGCTCGATCACCATCGGAACGAAATTCATGTCCATGTCGGAATCCTCCTTCTGCCCTTATGATACTCGATCTCTCGACAAAAGTCAAAAAAGGTCAAAAAAGTGGTGCAAAAAAGCGGCTCTGCCCGAATGGTGAAAGCCGCTTGCTGCGTTGTATGGCGCGCCCGCCAGGAATCGAACCTAGATCTCAGGCTCCGGAGGCCTGCGTCATATCCATTGGACCACGGGCGCATGATGTCAACGATAACAGCGAAAATCATTATAGGATACACGGGATGAAAAAGCAAGTGCGCGGCAAAAAAAAGTTGCGGGTAACGGCTGGAAATGCGGAGGGATTAGCGGGGAAAACGGCGGGGTTGCGGCGGGGCATCGGCGGAATTGCGGCGATCCGGCTGGGCGGATTAGCGGAACGAGGTTCCGTTAGAGGTGGGTTGGTGGCGTGTCGGCGGTGGCGCTAACGGAATGTGGTTCCGTTAGCGGACTGGCGGACATGCTGAAGCGGGGGTTCGTGCCGCGCTAACGGCACAAAACACCGTTAATTGGCCGCCGGATCGGGTGCAGGTTCGAATTAACGGCACGAGATGCCGTTAAAGACGGTCGTTGACCCGGCAAGGAGGGGCAAAGCGGCTATTAACGGCACGAAATGCCGTTAATCGGCTGCCGGACCGGGATTGAGCACGCATTAACGGCACGAGGTGCCGTTAATAATGATCGTTGGCAAAACCGTCGACCGTAGATGCCGATCGCTCTTGCGCATCGTGAAAAAGTTGGTTACAATGAAAGTGGGACTTAGAACGTTCATCCGGGATAAAATGCGTCCAACTGGATGGAGTGAGGTGCGCGATGCGCGAGTGGATTGAGTTGCAGCAGCGCCTTGTTCCGGATCTGCTTGAAGTCATGGCGAAGCGCTATGTCATTCTGAGTCAGGTGATGAAGTCGGAGTCCATCGGCCGCCGCGCACTGGCGGCTGCCTTGTCCATGACGGAGCGAACGCTCCGGGCGGAGGCCGATTTCCTGAAAGCGCAGGGTCTGCTCGAGGCGAACGCGGCGGGCATGCGCATCACAGACGCCGGCCGGCGGCTGGTCGAGTCGCTGGCGCCGTTCATGAGCGAGCTGTCCGGCCTGTCGGAGCTCGAACGGCTGATCCGCGATCATTTCCGGCTCCGGGAAGTGATCGTTGTGCCGGGTGATGCGGATGAGGTGCGGGAGACGAAGCGGGAGCTCGGCCGGGCGGCCGGGCGGGTGCTGATCCGGTCGCTTCAGGGCGGCGACGTGGTCGCCGTGACCGGCGGCACGACGCTGGCGGCGCTCGCGGAAACAATCACGGTGGATCAGCCGCTGAAGGGCGTGCTGTTCGTGCCGGCCCGGGGCGGCTTCGGCGAGAGCATGGACTACCAGGCGAACACGATCGCCTCGACGCTGGCGAAGCGCACCGGCGCCGCGTACCGGCTGCTGCACGTGCCGGACCATCTCAGCGAGGACGCGTACCAATCGCTCATGCATGAGCCGAACGTGCGGGAAATGGTAGAAGTGATTCGCAAATCCCGTATTGTGGTACACGGGATCGGAGACGCTATGGTCATGGCGCGCCGGCGCAAGGTGGATGCGCGGACGATGGATGCGATGCGCGCGGAAGGCGCGCTGGCGGAAGCGCTCGGCTACTACTTCGACAAGAGCGGAACCGTCATCCACCGCATGTCGACCGTCGGCCTCCGACTCGATGATCTGGAGACGGCTGAGCACGTCATCGCCGTGGCAGGCGGCAGCAGCAAAGGAGAAGCGATCGCCGCGGTGCTGCGGTACGGCCAGGACGACGTGCTCGTGACGGATGAGGGCGCGGCCCGGCGGCTGGAAGCGATCATCCGGCAGGAACGGCAGCAGGCAGACTGCTGAATGGCATCTGAATCAAGGCATGCAAGGTTATCCTGACGCAGGGCGCTGCCCGCGGGCGAGCGCCGCGTCTTGCGATATAAGCAAGATTACAAGGAGGATGTAACCATGGTGAAAGTAGGCATCAACGGTTTCGGCCGCATCGGACGCAACGTGTTCCGCGCAGCGCTGAACAACCCGAACGTGGAAGTCGTCGCAATCAACGACCTGACGGACACGAAGACGCTGGCGCATCTGCTCAAGTACGACACGACGCATGGCACGCTGAACGCAACAGTCGAAGCGAAGGAAGGCGCAATCGTCGTCAATGGCAAGGAGATCAAGGTCTTCTCCGAGCGCGATCCCGGCGCACTGCCGTGGGGTGAGTACGGCGTTGAAATCGTCGTCGAGTCGACGGGCATCTTCACCGCGAAGGAAAAAGCCGAAGCTCACCTGAAAGGCGGCGCGAAGAAGGTCATCATCTCCGCGCCGGCAACGAACGAAGACATCACGATCGTCATGGGCGTCAACGAAGACAAATACGATCCGAAGGCGCACACGATCATCTCCAACGCATCCTGCACGACGAACTGTCTCGCGCCGTTCGCAAAAGTGCTGAACGAGAAGTTCGGCATCGTCAAAGGCATGATGACGACGGTTCACTCCTACACGAACGACCAGCAAGTGCTTGACCTGCCGCACAAGGACCTGCGCCGTGCGCGCGCCGCTGCGGAGAACATCATCCCGTCCACGACGGGCGCCGCGAAAGCCGTTGCGCTCGTGCTGCCGGAGCTGAAAGGCAAGCTGAACGGCATGGCCATGCGTGTGCCGACGCCGAACGTATCCGTTACGGACCTCGTCGCCGAACTGAAGGTCAATGTCACGGTCGAGGAAGTAAACAAGGCGCTGAAGGAAGCCGCCGAAGGTCCGCTGAAAGGCATTCTCGCATACTCCGAAGAGCCGCTCGTTTCGTCGGACTACAAAGGCAACCCGCATTCCTCGATCATCGACGCCCTGTCCACGATGGTCGTCGAAGGCAACATGGTCAAGGTCGTCTCCTGGTACGACAACGAATGGGGTTACTCGAACCGCGTCGTAGACCTGGCTGCCTACATCGCCAGCAAAGGGCTGTAATATACGGAATCCGTCGGTTCAAGAGGAGCAGCAGCTGCTGTCTCCTCTTGGCGCGCGTATAGGAGACGCCCTGCGGGGCAATTACGAGGAGGAGCCTTCATGAGCAAAAAGAGCGTCAGAGATGTAGACGTCGCCGGCAAGCGCGTATTCGTGCGCGTCGACTTCAACGTGCCGGTCGAGAACGGAGCCATTACGGACGATACCCGGATCCGGGAGACGCTGCCGACGATCCAATACCTGGTCGAGCGGGGCGCGAAAGTGATTCTGGCGAGCCACATGGGCCGGCCGAAAGGGCAAGTGGTTGAAGAGCTGCGCCTCAATCTGCAGGCCAAGCGGCTGAGCGAACTGCTCGGCGGCAAGCCGGTCGCCAAGGCCGACGATTCGATCGGCGAAGCGGTGAAAGCGCAAATCGCCCAAATGAACAACGGCGACATCCTGCTGCTGGAAAACGTCCGCTTCCACCCGGGCGAAGAGAAGAACGATCCGGAGCTGGCGAAGGCGCTCGCCGAGCTGGCCGACCTGTACGTGAACGACGCGTTCGGCGCCGCGCACCGCGCCCATGCGTCCACGGAAGGCATCGCGCACCATCTGCCCGCCGTGTCCGGCCTGCTGATGGAGAAGGAACTCGAGGTGCTCGGCAAAGCGCTGAACAACCCGGACCGTCCGTTCACGGCCATCATCGGCGGCTCGAAGGTGAAGGACAAGATCGACGTCATCAACAAAATGATCGAGATCGCGGACAACATCATCATCGGCGGCGGCCTGTCGTACACGTTCTTCAAGGCGCAGGGCGTCGAGATCGGCAAATCGCTGCTTGACGAGAGCAAGCTGGACGCGGTGCTCGGCTTCATGCAGAAGGCGAAGGAGCTCGGCAAGAACTTCCGCCTGCCGGTCGACATCGTCATCACCGATGAATTCAGCGCCAACGCGAAGACGAAGGTCGTCGACATCATGAACGAAGGCATCCCGGCCGATCATGAAGGCATCGACATCGGGCCGAAGACGCGCGAGATCTACGCGGACATCATCAAGAACTCGAAGCTGGTCGTCTGGAACGGACCGATGGGCGTGTTCGAGATCGAGCCGTTCTCGCACGGCACGCGGGCGATCGCCGAAGCGTGCGCGGCCACGAGCGCCTATACGGTCATCGGCGGCGGCGACTCCGCGGCAGCGGTCGAGAAGTTTGGCCTCAAGGACAAGATGGACCACATCTCGACCGGCGGCGGCGCGTCGCTCGAATTCATGGAAGGCAAGAAACTGCCGGGCGTCGAAGCGTTGAACGACAAGTAAGAGGGAGGCTGGAACATGCGGACACCGATCATCGCAGGCAACTGGAAAATGTTCAAAACAGTCTCCGAGGCCGAAGCGTTCTTCGCGGAAGTGAAGGGCAAGGCGGAACGGCCGGGCGTGGAGAGCGTCATCTGCGCGCCGTTCACGAACCTGCCCGCGCTCGTCAAGGCGGCCGCCGGCACGACGATCGCGATCGGCGCGCAGAACATGCACTTTGAAGACAGCGGCGCGTTCACGGGCGAAATCAGCGGACCGATGCTGAAGGAACTCGGCGTGAAATACGTCATCCTCGGCCACTCCGAACGCCGGGCGTACTTCGCGGAGACGGACGAGATCGTGAACAAGAAAGTGCACGCCGCGTTCAAGCACGGCCTGACGCCGATCATCTGCGTCGGCGAGAAGCTGGAAGAGCGCGAGGCAGGCAAGACGAAGGACGTCTGCAAGACGCAGACGGAAGCCGCGCTCAAAGGCCTCACCGCGGCGCAGGCGGCGCAGGCGGTCATCGCCTACGAGCCGATCTGGGCGATCGGCACCGGCAAGTCGTCGACGGCGGACGACGCGGAAGACGTCATCGCCTACATCCGCGGCGTCGTGCGCGGCCTGTTCGGCGAAGCGGCGGACAAGATCCGCATCCAATACGGCGGCAGCGTGAAGCCCGACAATGTCCGGGAGTTCCTGAGCCGGCCGAACATCGACGGCGCGCTGGTCGGCGGCGCCAGCCTCGAACCGGCCTCCTACATCAAGCTGATCGAGGGGGCGGTCTGACATGGCGGCGCCGAAACCTGTCGCCCTGATCATCCTGGACGGCTTCGCGCTCCGCGAAGAGACGAAAGGCAACGCGGTCGCGCAGGCGAAGAAGCCGAACTTCGACAAGTACTGGGCGGCGTATCCGCATACGACGCTGACCGCCTTCGGCGAAGCGGTCGGCCTGCCCGACGGGCAGATGGGCAACTCCGAGGTCGGCCATCTGAACATCGGCGCCGGCCGGATCGTCTATCAGGATCTGACGCGGATCTCGAAGTCGATCCGCGAAGGCGAGTTCTTCCGGAACGAGACGCTGCTCGGCGCCGTCCGCCACGCGAAGGAGAAGGGCAGGAAGCTGCATCTGTACGGCCTCTTGTCCGACGGCGGCGTGCACAGCCACATCGACCACCTGTTCGCGCTGCTCGAGCTGGCGAAGCGCGAGGGCCTCGCCGAAGTGTACGTCCACGCGTTCCTGGACGGCCGGGACGTGGCGCCGGACAGTGCGAAGCGCTATATCGAGGCGCTGCAGGCGAAGATCGCGGAGCTCGGCGTCGGCAAGATCGCAACGGTGCAGGGCCGCTACTACGCGATGGACCGCGACAAGCGGTGGGACCGCGTGGAGAAGTCGTACCGCGCGATGGTGTACGGCGAAGGTCCGAAGTACCGCGATCCGATCCAGGCGCTCGTCGATTCGTACGAGCAGTCCGTTCTGGACGAGTTCGTCGTGCCGACGGTCATCGTCGATGACGCCGGGGAGCCGGTCGGGCTGGTGGAATCGGAAGATGCGGTCATTTTCTTCAACTTCCGTCCGGACCGGGCCATCCAGCTCTCGCAGGTGTTCACGAACGACGATTTCCGCGGCTTCGACCGGGGCGAGAAGTTCCCGAGGAACCTCCATTTCGTCTGCATGACGCTGTTCAGCGAGACGGTGGGCGGCTATGTCGCCTACGCGCCGAAGAGCCTCGACAATACGCTCGGCGAAGTGCTCGTCCAGCACGGGAAGAAGCAGCTGCGCATCGCCGAGACCGAGAAGTATCCGCACGTGACGTTCTTCTTCAGCGGCGGACGCGATATCGAGCTTCCGGGCGAGAAACGGGTGCTCATCCCGTCGCCGAAGGTTGCCACGTACGACCTGAAGCCGGAAATGAGCGCCTACGAAGTGGCCGACGCGGCGGTCGCCGAGATCGAATCGGGCGTCCATGACGCGATCATCCTGAACTTCGCGAACCCGGACATGGTCGGCCATTCGGGCATGCTCGAACCGACGATCAAGGCCGTCGAGGCGACGGACGAATGCCTCGGCCGCGTCGTCGAAGCGGTGCTCGCGCAAGGCGGCGTCTGCATCATCACGGCCGACCACGGCAACGCGGACGTCATCATCGACGAGAACGGCCGCCCGCACACGGCGCACACGACGAACCCGGTGCCGTTCATCGTGACGAAGCAGGGGCTTGCGCTGCGCGACGACGGCATTCTGGCCGACATCGCGCCGACGATGCTCGAACTGCTGGAGCTGCCGCAGCCCGCGGAGATGACCGGCAAGTCGCTGATCCGCAAATAAAGACCGCCCGCACCGCCTGAAAACGGCAGGAAGGGTTGGCCGGATGTCGAATAGGGAAAGATGCGGCTAAACAGGGTGCTGACAGCTGCGGCCGTTCGGGGAGCCAGACGGCTGCCCGGACGGCCCGCCGCATGTCAGGGACGAGCCTGTGCGGCGGCCGCACGGGACGTTGGAAGTGGAAGTTCGGAAGTTTATTTTCAAGCCAGAAGGAGTGCTGCAGTTCCATGACGATGATTACCGATGTCTATGCACGCGAAGTGCTCGATTCCCGCGGGAATCCGACCGTTGAAGTGGAAATCGCCCTCGAATCGGGCGGCAAAGGCCGCGCGATCGTGCCGTCCGGCGCGTCGACCGGCGCTTATGAAGCGGTCGAGCTGCGCGACGGCGACAAGAGCCGTTACCTGGGCAAAGGCGTCCTGAAAGCGGTCGAGAACGTGAACACGATCATCGCGCCGGAGATCATCGGCCTCGACGCGCTCGATCAAGTGGCGATCGACCGGAAGATGATCGAGCTCGACGGCACGCCGAACAAGGGCAAGCTCGGCGCGAACGCGATTCTCGCCGTGTCGATGGCCGTCGCCCGCGCCGCTGCCGACGCGCTGAACGTGCCGCTGTACACGTACCTCGGCGGTTTCAACGCGAAGACGCTGCCGGTGCCGATGATGAACATTCTGAACGGCGGCGCGCATGCCGACAACAACGTCGACGTGCAGGAGTTCATGGTGCTGCCGGTCGGCGCGTCCAGCTTCCGCGAAGCGCTGCGCATCGGCGCCGAAGTGTTCCACAACCTGAAGGCCGTGCTGAAGGAGAAAGGCCTGAACACGGCTGTCGGCGACGAAGGCGGCTTCGCGCCGAACCTCGGCTCGAACGAAGAGGCGCTGGAGACGATCATCGCCGCGATCGAGCGTGCAGGCTACAAGCCGGGCGTTGACGTGTACCTCGGCATGGACATCGCATCCACCGAGTTCTTCAAGGACGGCAAGTATCACCTCGAAGGCGAAGGCAAGTCGTTCACGTCCGCGGAGTTCGTCGACCTGCTCGAGTCCTGGGTGAGCAAATACCCGATCATCACGATCGAGGACGGCTGCTCCGAGGACGACTGGGACGGCTGGAAGCTGCTGACGGATCGTCTCGGCGGCCGCGTGCAGCTCGTCGGCGACGACCTGTTCGTGACGAACACCGCCCGCCTGTCGCAAGGCATCGAGAAGGGCGTCGGCAACTCGATCCTCGTCAAGGTGAACCAGATCGGCTCGCTCACCGAGACGTTCGACGCGATCGAGATGGCGAAGCGCGCAAGCTACACGGCGGTCATCTCGCACCGTTCCGGCGAGAGCGAAGACAGCACGATCGCGGACATCGCGGTCGCGACGAACGCCGGTCAGATCAAGACGGGCGCACCGTCCCGCACGGACCGCGTCGCGAAGTACAACCAGCTGCTCCGCATCGAGGATCAGCTCGGCGCCACCGCGATCTATGCCGGCAAGTCGGCGTTCTACAACCTGAAGAACTTCAAGTAAGAAGACGCGTCCGGGTGACGGATCGCCGCCCGGCATCCATCAAGCCCGCCGCAGAGGGTAGCTCTGCAGGCGGGCTTGGCGTTTGTTTGACCCGGGACGGCGGATAACCTTTGATTTTCTTGAACAATTTGCTGAAATGGTAGACGTCTTTGAAACCGCACAATTCCGCGGCTTCCGTCACGGAGAACTCCCCGCTGAGCAGCAAATTTTCGGCCTGGTTCACCCGGTAATGGTTGATGTAGCTGTACAACGTCTGCCCGACGCATTTCTTGAACAATCCGCTCAGATAGGAGGCGTTCAGTCCGACGCTGTGCGCGATCTGGGCCGCCTTCACCGGTTGGTGATAGTGCAGCTGGATGTACTGCATCGTTCTCTGGACGGCCGGATGCCAGTTCATCGCGTGATGCTCGTACACGAGCATCCGGAACAGATCGGACAAGATCCACAGCATCAGCCCGCGCACCTTGAACTGGAAGCCGTCCGCCTTGTTCGTCCATTCGTCATTGAGTTTGCGGAACAGGTGCTCCAATTCGCTGTGATAGCCGATATGACTGAGAACGGGGAAAGGCAATGCCACCTCCCGTTGGCTCGCAAACTCATGAATCGTCAGATTGACCGCATAGGCCGTCATCGGGTTGGCGCTATGGATATGGGCTTTCCGCAGACTCCCCTTGGGAATGCAGATGAAATCCCCTTGCTTCACCCGGTAGGCCTCGCCGTTCACATAGTAGGTCGCTTCCCCGTCCAGGACATACGTCAGATCGATGAAGCAGATGCGGGATTCCGCAATGCGCCAGTCTTTGGTGCATTTCCGGTAGACGAAATATTGGATGTCCGGAAACATCGCATCAAAGTTTACGCTGCTCATCCATCTCACGTCCTCCCCGCAAAAATAAGCGAAATGTACAAACCATTCAGAAAATTTCCATTGTTCCCCTGATCGGAAGATTCCATAATGATCCAAGCAGCTGCAAATCAATCAAGGAGGCAGAGGAAGGGATGAATCCGCTTTCAAAAAAGCTGTCATGGATCTGCGCTTTTCTTGTGTTCTGCTCGCTGTTTCCGAGCTCTATACTAGCATCGGCCGATGAAATATGGCAAGGTTACAAAGGAGTAGATCAATTGCCGGAAATGGATACCATCCCGAATCCTTTTCAGTTTTTCGACAAACGCAATGATCCGGACGGAGACGGGCTGGTGACCACGCCGCGGGAATGGGAACACCGCAGAGCAGAAATCCGCGATCTGGTTCAACGTTACTGGCTCGGCTATCGCTGGGAAACGCCCGGGGAGAGCGTGACCGGCGCGACCTATCACACCGTTGAGCCGAATGACATTGTCCTGGGATTCGATTGGCCGCCTTACTTCACGGCCACCCGCTACAATCTCGGCGAAGAATTCCGGAAGCTTGCCGAACGGCTGTTGACGGAAACGGTCGAGGTTCGGGAGATTAAGGACAACGGGCCGGGCGATGTCATCGCGAGCGCGGGTCCGGCGCGCAACGAAGAGGAAGCGGAGGATCTGGCAATCGAACTGTGGAATGCGGGATATGCCGTTCCTTATACGTCCTTCGGAACGACCGCTTATGCGAGACTGGTGGATCATACGGGACCGATCACGGAGCCTCCGGGGCTTGAGCGGCCGGCCACGTATTATTATGTGAATATCCGACGCGAGGAGACGAAGGTTCAGGAGAAGTTCAGGATCTACCTGGATCTTCCCGACCACGATCAGAGACGGCTAGCCTGGGGAGATCCGAACGCTGCCGTGCCCGTTGTGATGGATATCGGGCGGACCCTCTCCGCCGCGCAGGTTCAGGTGCTGAATCAGCAAGGCTACGGCTATGTCCGGTTTAACCCGACGGATATCTATGCCGACAGTCAATCCTCGACACCCAACCGCGACGGGGTCTATACCCGGCTGTATCCTTACAATAAAGATGAATATGAATACGCTTCCGGAGCGTTGATGGCGTGGGGCTGGGCGGTCAGCCAGATCATCACGGCCCTGGAAAGACCGACGGCGTATGATCCGGAATCGACCTGGGGCGCGGAACTGGGAATCGATCCGGCCAGGACGCTGGTCACCGGGCATTCCCGTTACGGCAAATCCGCGATCTTCGCCGCCGCCTTTGACGACAGGATCGGCATTGTGGTGGCAAGCGAACCGGGCGGGTCCGGCATCCAAAGCTACCGGTACAAGGTGGAAGGCAAGATCTTCAACTTCAACGTCTATCCGAAGGCCGACCGCGTCTACGGCAAGACCGAGATTCCGACGGTCTCCTACGGCGGCGGCACCAGCTGGTTCCCGGAGACGGCCGGGCATTTCGTCAACAAGGACAATCGCCTCCCGTTCGACTCGAGCGATATCATCGCGCTGGTCGCGCCCCGGCCGTTCTTCGCCACGACCGGCATCGACGCGCACTGGCTGGGGAACGAAGGGGCGGTCGCGGCGATCCAGGCCGCGGCCGAGGTGTACGAGTTCGTCGGCGCCAATGACAGGGAGCGCTACAATATCGCGATCCGGGCGCGGCAAAGCGATCATCAATTCTATAACCGGGATGTGCCGTTCATGATCGCGATCATGGACCGGGAATTCAAGCAAGGACCGGAAGACCAGACGCTCCACCTGCAAGATCTGTTCCCGACCGGTGAAGACACGCTGGGGAACATCTCCTACCCTGCCCGCGATTATGCGAATGTGAGCGCGATGACTTCGCATCCCTTCGATATCAACAGCTCGTATCTGCCCTGGTCGCATCCGGGCAAATATACGCTGTGGACCCGGCAGGAGACCATCCTGGCCGGCCATCCCGCGGTGATCGAAGCGCATTCGGACGCGCCGTCGGTTGTGCTGGTCTTGCCGGACAAGCGGCAGATCCACGGCGTCTCCGAAGGAGAGGGCACCTTCGTCTTCCGGCTGACAGGGGACGAGACGCCGTATGGGCGATACGAGCTCAGAACCGCGGGAGACGAGAAGGCGAACAAAAGCGTGTTCTTCTCCGCGGTCAGCCTGGCGGACGCCCTGCGGCATGCGACTTCCAAAGGCGATGAGGGCGAGGAGAACCGGCTGATCGGCTTCTCGAGCCGGCTGGCGAACGACAAGCAGGATCCGCCGGTCATCCTGGTGGACGGGAAGCCGGTTACCTTGAGCTTCACGCCGGAGCGTTTCAAAGAAGAAGAAACGACGCTGCTGGAATACGGGATTCAGTTCCACGACAAGCTGTTCGCGCGGATCGCCGGTGAAGGCTGGGATGCGTCGAAGACGTTCCATATCCGCAATCTGAAATTTGTGCCGATACAAGGCTTCACGTTCGAACTGTCGTTCGGCAACATCTACGCTTCCGCGCTCAACAACGGGAAAGAAGGGGCAAGCTTGTTCACGCAGCCGATCAGCTGGAATGTGGAGCGGTTCAACAACGGACCGGCCGCGGTATGGCCCGAAATTCCCGACAACCTGGCAGAGAAGCAGGCTCTGTTGAACGGCGGGGAGATCGTCCGTCCCGACGCTCCGCAGCCGAAACCGAGCGACTTCAAGGTGGGGATCGAGAAGGCGGAGTTCGTCCGCGATTCGGGTTCCGCGGCCATCGTCATCACCTTCGATGACGCGCTCGATACGCGGGAATTCGGCATCGGCATGGATCAGCCCGCATGGACAACGACCTGGGACGAGGAAGGCCGGCAGCTCAAGCTGGCGCTGGAAAACCCGGATCCGAATGCGGACGAGATCCATCTCATCCTGTTCCGGCTCAAGGATCTCGAGGGCCATCTGCTGCCCGGTCCGAAGTATCTCACGGTCGAGGTTCCGCCAAGCGGCGGGGGTTTGCCGCGGGGAGGCGGCATCGGTTATCTGCCGGGAGGCGGCAGCAGCGGCCCGCAGCCGACGGTCATCGATCCGGACCGGCTGCCGGAAGCGGAGGACGGCAAGCGCATCGTGGTACTTCCCCCCGAACAAGATACGATTCGCATCCCCGGGAAGCTGGCCAGCGCATTGGGCGGCGATTCGCTCGTCCTGCAATACGGCGATTGGCGTCTGGAGCTGGACCGCGAGCGTCTGAAGGCGTGGGCCGGCGTGCAGGACGATCAGGATGATCTCCAGTTCGAGATCCGCCTGAGCACCGTCCCGGAGGAGGAGATGGAGGCGCTATTAGCCGATGCCGATCTCGGATCGGGCGGTTCGGTCGTCATTCGTCCTGCCGGACCGGCGTTTGCATTCGCCGTTTATCGGCTGAAGGGGGATGAGGCGGAGGAATTGGCCGCACTCCCGGCTCCCGTGGTGCTGTCCACGTCGGGACCGGACGACGCCGACCCGGATCTCCTCGGGATCTACCGGGTCACGGAGGATGGCCGGCCGGCATATGCGGGCGGCGAATGGCGAGACGGCGTGCTGACCGCGGAGGCTGACCGGACAGGGCGATACGTCAAGCTGGAATATGAACGCTCGTACCGCGATGTCGCAGCGTCGCACTGGGCTTACAAGGCGATCCGCGCCGCAAGCGCCAAGCATCTGATGAACGGGATGCCGGACGGATCGTTCTCGCCCCGGGAGGAGATGACGCGGGCACAGCTCGCCGCGATCCTCGCAAGGGCGCTCAAGCTTGAGGCTTCGGGCGACGGGCCTTTCCAGGACGTGGAGGCGGGAAGATGGTATGCGGAAGCCGTTGCCGCCGCATTCGAAGCGGGGATAGTGAGCGGCAAGAGCCGGGAGCTCTTCGGTCCGGATGAGACGATCACCCGTGAACAAGCGGCCGTGATGTTCGTAAGGGCTTATGAGCAACGGTTCGGCGAGATCCCGGCAGCTTCCCGGCCTGCGTATGAGGATGCCGATCAGATCAGCCCGTGGGCGCTGGATGCCGTCGCGAAAGCCGGGGAGCTCGGTCTCATGATCGGCAAAGCTCCGGATCGCTTCGACCCGCAAGGCCGGTTGACGCGGGCGGAGGGTGCGCAGTTGATTATGAATTTCATCCACATCCTGTTTGAATCATGACAAGCAAGCCCGCCGCGGGAAAGTTCCCGGAGGCGGGCTTGGCTGTGGATGCGGCATCATCCCATTCGGGGTCAGAAACGGCTGAGGTATCGTTCCTTGATGATTCGGATGTGATGCATCTCGTGGCCGATGCTGACGCAGGCGGCGGCGAGAGCGGTCAGCCGGCCGCCGGCGAACGAGCCGGCGCGGTGCCACGCTTCCGCCGGCAGATGGCGGAGCAGCGTCAGCGACGCCGCGCGGACGGCATCGTACTCCGCGATGATCGCGTCCAGCGGCATCCGCTCGTGCGGCGCGTGCTGGGCAAAAATCTGCTCATCGTACCCGGGCAGCTCCTGCGGGTCGTTCCGCGCGATGCGCAGCAGCCGGTACATCCAGACGCGCTCGTTATCCGTGAAATGGCCGACGACCTGGCGGATCGACCATTTGCCTTCGGCGTAGCGGAAGTCCGCCTGCTCGTCCGTCAGGCCGGACAGGAGCGCCTTCGTCTCTTCGCGCTGGCGCTCATAGATCTCCAACAGATCGCCCTCCGGCACGAGCTGGACATATTTCCACGGCGCGGGCGGGCAGTCGCTTGCGGTCGGTCGTTCGAACATGATGCGTGCCTCCTTGCGGTTCCTTTTTGGCTTGAATATGAAGGAAAAAGGTTCCGCCGTCAAGCGCAAGTTCCACCTCGAGCCCGCCGAATGCGCCAAAATCGCGAAAGGTTTTCCCCAAATCTGTACCTGTGTGCCGCCGGCCCAAGGGGTATAATAGGGACGAAAGCGCTTGAAGCGGCGCGGCGGCGGCATCGGCCGGCAGGAGGCGCGGCTTCGCAACAATTCCAGTCAATGGTGGTGGCAGGCATGACGAAACCGGTAATCGGCATTCAACTGTATACGTTCCGCGACGTGACGAAGGACGATCTGCTCGGCACGCTGAAGAAGGTTGCCGAAATCGGCTATCAGGCGGTCGAATTCGCGGGCTTCTTCGGCCATTCGGCGAAGGAAGTGCGCAAGGTGCTCGATGACAACGGGCTGAAGGCGCCGTCCGCGCATATCCCGCTCAATTTCCAGGAGCCGGACAAGCTCGAATCGGATCTGAAGCAACAGATCGAGTACGCGCTCGAGCTCGGCCTCGAATATGTGATCACGCCGTGGGCGCCGTTCCCGGAGACGCCGACGGAAACGGATCTCGAATCGTTCATCGAGAAGATCGACAAGGCGTCGCAGCTCGTGACGGCGGCCGGCCTGAAATACGGTTACCATAACCACGATTTCGAGTTCAAGCAAGTCGGCGGCAAGACGATCATGGACCACCTGCTTGAGCGCATTCCGGCGGACCGGCTCATCGCCGAGTTCGACCTCGGCTGGGTGCATGTCGGCGGGTACAAACCGGCGGATTACCTGGAGCGCTACAAGGGACGCGTGCCGATCGCGCATTTCAAGGACTTCGTGCAGGGCCGGGAGGACACGGAGATCGGCTACGGCAGCGTCGGGTACGACCAGGTGCTGCCGGCGGCGCTGGCGGCCGGCGTGAACACGATCATCGTCGAGCAGGAGCAGTTCAAGTCGTCGCCGTTCGAGAGCGCGGCGATCAGCCTCGAGTTTTTCAAGAAACACGGCGTGCTGTGATGGGATTTGTGCGGGCCCGCGGCGGGAAGCTGCCGGGCCTGTTATATTTTGTGCCGACGCTTGTAACAGACCGGGCGATATGGTACAATATCAATACTGTGTTTACGTACCCTCTGTTCGGGAGGTGGAAGCGTGGAAGTCTTCTTCAAAATTTTGCTCATCATTTTCTCGCTCGGATTGATCGGTGTCGTCCTGCTCCAGAAGGGGAAGAGCGCCGGGCTGTCCGGGGCGATCACGGGCGGCGCGGAGCATCTGTTCGGCAAGCAGAAGGCGCGCGGTCTGGATCTGTTCCTGCAACGCGTCACGGTCGGCCTTGCGGTCGGTTTCTTCCTGCTGGCGCTGGCGGTTGCATATTTCATGGAATAAGCGACGAGGGAAACGGGCAAACTGCCCGTTTTTTTGTTAAGCACAGGGAAATGGAGCCGGGTCTTGCGGTGTCGGCCGGACGGATGCGCGGGTGGATTTTCGTATATACTATATGCGATATGGGAATCTATCACAGTTCTGCACGGCGGATTCATAGAGGTCCGGCCAGACATGAGGTGAACCGCAATTGGTAACGGAAAAACAGCTGCTTGATTTCATGCGGGAACTGGCGTACAAGCCGATGACCGTACAGGAATTGGAGCAATCGTTCGGGCTGGAGGGCGCGGAGGAATTCAAGACGTTCCTCAAGCTGCTGAACGAACTGGAAGAAGAAGGAAAAATCTACCGGACCCGCAACAACCGCTACGGCGTGCCGGAGCGGATGAATCTGCTGCGCGGGCGGGTGCAGGCGCATCCGAAAGGGTTCGCGTTCCTGATCCCGGACGAGCCGGATCATCCGGACGTGTACATTCACGCGAACGATCTGAAAAGCGCGATGAACGGCGACATCGTGCTGGCGCGCGTGACGTCGAAGAGCAGCGCGGGCGGCCGCCTGGAAGGCGAAGTCGTTCGCGTCGTGCAGCGGGCGATCACGCAGATCGTCGGCACGTTCGAGCATCACGAATCGTTCGGCTTCGTCATTCCGGATGACAAAAGGATCAACCGCGACCTGTTCATCCCGCAGGAAGGGTTCAACGGCGCGGTGACGGGGCAGAAGGTCGTCGCCCGCATCGTGACGTATCCCGAAGGGCGCTCGGCGGCGACGGGCGAGATCATCGAGATTCTCGGCCACAAGGACGATCCCGGCGTCGACATTCTGTCGATCATCCGCAAGCACCAGCTGCCGGAAAGCTTCCCGGACGAGGTGATGGCCGAGGCCGAGGCGGTGCCGGACCGGATCTCCGAGGAGGAGATCGCCGCCCAGGGACGGCGCGATCTGAGACCAAAGACGATCGTCACGATCGACGGCGAGGACGCGAAGGACCTGGACGACGCGGTGTGCGTCGAGCGGCTGCCGAACGGCAACTATCTGCTCGGGGTCCATATCGCGGACGTCGGGTACTATGTCAAAGAAAATTCGGCGCTCGACCAGGAGGCATACCGCCGCGGCACCAGCGTCTATCTCGTCGACCGGGTCATTCCGATGCTGCCGCACCGGCTGTCGAACGGGATCTGTTCGCTCAACCCGCAGGTCGACCGGCTGACGCTGTCGTGCGAGATGGAGTTCGAAGCGGAGACGCTGCGGGTGGTGCGGCATGATATTTTCCCGAGCGTCATTCGGACGACGGAGCGGATGACCTACACGAATGTGCGCAAAATATTGGTCGACGACGATCCCGAGCTGAAGGAGCGGTACGCCGGCCTCATCGACATGTTCAAGCTGATGGAGGAGCTGGCGCTGAAGCTGCGCGACAAGCGGATGAAGCGCGGCGCCATCGACTTCGACTTCCAGGAGTCGAAGATCATCGTCGACGAGAACGGCAAGCCGGTCGATATCGTGAAGCGCGAGCGCTCGATCGCCGAGATGATCATCGAGGAGTTCATGCTGGCGGCGAACGAGACGGTGGCGGAGCATTTCTATTGGCTGAAGGTGCCGTTCCTGTACCGGATCCACGAAGATCCGGACGCGGAGAAGCTGCTGAACTTCGTCCGGTTCGTGGCGAATTTCGGCTATATCGTGAAGGGCAAAGGGAACAAGGTGCATCCGCGCGCGCTGCAGGATCTGCTCGAAGCGATCCGCGGCACGAAGGAAGAGACGGTCATCGCGACGATGATGCTGCGCTCGATGAAGCAGGCGCGGTACGAGGCGGACAGCCTCGGGCACTTCGGGCTGGCGGCAGAGTTCTATACGCACTTCACGTCGCCGATCCGGCGCTATCCGGACCTCGTCATTCACCGGATCATCCGCGAGGTGCTGACGAGCGGCGGGACGCTCTCCGCGAAGCGGATCGACGAGCTGGCGGCGAAGCTGCCGGACATCGCCCGGCAGTCGTCCGAGCGCGAGCGCGTCGCGGTCGAGGCGGAGCGGGACACGGAGCAGCTCAAGAAATGCGAGTTCATGTTGGACAAGATCGGCGAGGAATTCGACGGCATCATCAGCAGTGTGACGAGCTTCGGCATGTTCGTGGAGCTTGAGAATACGGTCGAAGGTCTGATCCGGCTCAGCGATCTGACCGATGACTATTATCATTTCCATGAGGAGCATATGGCGCTGATCGGCGAGCGGACGTCGAAGATTTACCGGATCGGCGACGAGGTGCGCGTCCGCGTCGAGCGCGTCAACATGGAGGAGCATCAGATCGACTTCGCGATGGTCGACATGAAGCCGCGAGCGGCGGCGCCGCGCCGGAGCGAGGGCGGCCGCAAGGCGGAGCGCGGCAGACGCCGCGGCGAGGAAGGCGGCCGCGGGGGGCGCGGCCGCAAAGGCGGGCGCGGCGGAGACGCGGAACCGGCCGTGGTCCGCGTGGACATGTGGGGGCTGCCGGTGACCGGCAGCTCCGGCGCCGCGGGCGAGGCGGGCGCCGGCGGGCCGCGCCGGCAGCGCGCGGCGAAGCGCGCCGCCTCGGGGAACGGCGGCCCGGGCGGCAAGGGCCGCAAGAAGAAAGCTTCCGCGGGAACGACGCGGAAGCGGAAACGGTAGGGGTTTGCGGTTTTGTGAGCCCCGGCCGCCGGGGGCGGCCGGGGCGTCGCATTTTTGGCGGGAAAGCCGGGGTGCGGCGGGTGATTTTTCTGACAGGGGACCGGCTTGAACTGCGGAGCGGATCTTGCTATAATAGTCGTCTGATCGAGTGGAGCCGCATGCGGGAGGTGGGTGAACATGGCGAAGTCGAAACACGATGAGAAGCCGCTGGCGCAGAACAAGAAGGCGTCGCACGACTATTTCATCGAGGAGACGTATGAAGCGGGCATCGTGCTGACCGGCACGGAGATCAAGTCGATCCGGCAGGGCAAGGTCAACATCAACGATGCGTTCGCGACGATCCGGGGCGGCGAGATGTTCATCCACAACATGCATGTCAGTCCGTTCGAGCAGGGCAACCGGTTCAACCCGAGCGACCCGACCCGGGCGCGGAAGCTGCTGCTGCACAAGGCGCAGATCCACAAGCTGTTCGGGCTCGTGAAGCAGGAAGGGTACACGCTGGTGCCGCTGAAGATTTACACGCGCAACGGCTTTGCGAAGCTGTTGATCGGCCTGGCGAAGGGCAAGAAGCAGTACGACAAGCGCGAGGCCGCGGCGAAGCGCGACGCCCAGCGGGATATCCAGCGGGCGCTGCGGGAGAAGCAGAAGATCGCGCGGTAATGCCGTGCGGGCGGCCGTGGGTGCGGTGATCCCGGCAATTCGGGAATTCGGCAGCACCGTTCCCGGGCGTTCCCTGCAACCTTCGGGGCGCGTGCGTGGTATAATGGTATCAGGAACGAACGATCCGTGTTCAGCCGAACCGGTCGGATCGTGCCTTCCGATTTTGATTTTGGGGGCGTTTTTGGATTCGACGGGGATAGTTCGAGCATGGGTTGCGGGTAGCGGGGACGCGTCCGCTTCATCAACGCTAAGGCCAATTAAATGGCAACCAACGTACTTCCTACGCTGTAGCAGCCTAAAAAACTGCTCGCGTGCTCTTACCCTCCATCGCCCATGTGGCGGGATAAGGGCTCAACCTTAGTGGGCTACGCCGTCTGGTCTCCGCCTGGGGCTAGCGGAAGAAGACAATCAGGCTGACCCTTGCGAAAGCCGGTTACGGGGCGGTCGCTCGGGTGACAACAGTACCGTGACTACACCCGTAGAAGCCTGTGTGGCGTTATCTTCGGACAGGGGTTCGACTCCCCTCGCCTCCACCAATACCATCAGAAAAGACACCGTGTTAGGTGTCTTTTCTGCGTTTTCGGTAATTGTGGCGGTTCAAAAATCTTGTGGTTATTGGGTTTTTGCCTTTTCTGACTATGAATAAGAAATATCTCTGATGGTGTACGGGGCGGTGCCACACTGTATACCAGTTTTAATGTCATCCAATAGACGGGCTCGCTCCTTCAACCGTTCCGTTAGAACGCGTCTTGGTCAAACTGGGTTTTCATTTGACAGATTGTAATATGAAGTGCGACAGATAAAAATAAAGGAGCCCATGGATGGATTCGTGTAAAATGGAAGTCACCACAACACCCATTCGTACAGGAGGATCCATTCATGAGCTACTCCCATCTTAGCATAATTGAGCGCGGACAAATA
>NZ_QEWA01000059.1:0-43158 GCF_003390775.1 Thermobacillus sp.
GGTCCCTATCTGTCGCGGGCGCAGGAAATTTGAGAGGAGCTGTCCTTAGTACGAGAGGACCGGGATGGACGTACCGCTGGTGTACCAGTTGTTCCGCCAGGAGCACCGCTGGGTAGCCAAGTACGGAAGGGATAAGCGCTGAAAGCATCTAAGCGCGAAGCCCCCCTCAAGATGAGATTTCCCGCTGTAAAGGTAAGACCCCTGGAAGATGACCAGGTTGATAGGTTCGAGGTGGAAGCGCGGCAACGCGTGGAGCTGACGAATACTAATCGGTCGAGGGCTTATCCTAAAAATACCCCACAAAGTGACGATTCGTCTTCGAAGCGTAGTCCGATTACTTTGCGGGGGCCCCGGAAACGGGTTCAGCTTGAAGCAAATCATTCGCATCCGGTTTTCAGGGTGCAAGGCATCCTGAGCAGAGAGAATACCGTTGACGCTGTTCCCCGATAGCTCAGTCGGTAGAGCACTCGGCTGTTAACCGAGTTGTCACAGGTTCGAGTCCTGTTCGGGGAGCCATCTCATGGAGAGCTGTCCGAGTGGTCGAAGGAGCACGATTGGAAATCGTGTATACGTTAACAGCGTATCGAGGGTTCGAATCCCTCGCTCTCCGCCATTAACTTTCCTTCAATGCGGCCCGTTGGTCAAGGGGTTAAGACACCTCCCTTTCACGGAGGTAACAGGGGTTCGAATCCCCTACGGGTCACCACTTCCTTCACAAACAGACTTGATTTATCGGATCAAGTTGTAGTATATTATAATTTGTCACGCGCCGGAAGGCGCGGGTTCACGGAGGCTTAGCTCAGCTGGGAGAGCATCTGCCTTACAAGCAGAGGGTCGGCGGTTCGATCCCGTCAGCCTCCACCATCGTTGCAAGGCTGCGGCGAAGCGGCTGCCAACGATCTCGACGCGGGGTGGAGCAGTCCGGTAGCTCGTCGGGCTCATAACCCGAAGGCCGCAGGTTCAAATCCTGCCCCCGCAACCATTTCTCTCTATCGGGGCAACCGAGCATTGATGAACACGGAGCCGTGGTGTAGAGGCCTAACATGCCTGCCTGTCACGCAGGAGATCGCGGGTTCGAATCCCGTCGGCTCCGCCATCCTTCATCATGCCGGGCAGCCCGGCCGGTAGAGCAGAGGACCGGATTCCTCGTGTCGGCGGTTCGATTCCATACGGAATGGTACGCGCCGGTGTAGCTCAATTGGTAGAGCAACTGACTTGTAATCAGTGGGTTGGGGGTTCAAGTCCTCTCGCCGGCACCATATTGCGACACAGAGGATAGACGCATCAATTCCTCACACAGGGGCATAGTTTAAAGGTAGAACAGCGGTCTCCAAAACCGTTAGTGTGGGTTCAATTCCTGCTGCCCCTGCCAGTATCCAATTTTCTTTCATGGCGGTCGTGGCGAAGGGGTTAACGCACCGGATTGTGGCTCCGGCATTCATGGGTTCAAGTCCCATCGATCGCCCCATATCTTACGCTGGGGATTAGCCAAGCGGTAAGGCAACGGACTTTGACTCCGTCATTCCTAGGTTCGAATCCTAGATCCCCAGCCACTTTATGCGGACGTGGCTCAGCGGTAGAGCATCGCCTTGCCAAGGCGAGGGTCGCGGGTTCGATTCCCGTCGTCCGCTCCATTCTTATTTATGGCGCCATAGCCAAGTGGTAAGGCGGAGCTCTGCAAAAGCTTTATCCCCAGTTCGAATCTGGGTGGCGCCTCCATTCATCTCCATACGCGTGCCCTTAGCTCAGCCGGATAGAGCGTTTGACTACGAATCAAAAGGTCAGGAGTTCGAATCTCTTAGGGCACGCCATTTTCAATTAATCGCAATTGCGCTGGTGTGGCGGAATGGCAGACGCGGCGGACTCAAAATCCGCTTCCCGCGAGGGAGTGGGGGTTCAAGTCCCTTCACCAGCACCATCGTAATATCGGCTCTTGAGATCGGTCGGATCTCAAGAGCCTTTCTGCATTTTGCTGATTTTCACACAATGATCAACATCCGATCACCATTCTGTCAATTGTGATTAATGTCACAGTCAACCGTGTGGTCTATACTAATGGTGAGCGGCAAGGAAACAGCCAATTGATACGCTGTCTCCAATGTACGCAGAGGCAAGGTCGTCTTTGTCACTATCAAAGTGAAAAATTTCATAAAATATTCGAAGTCATGGAGATGATCAACGAGAAGGAGGGCTTCGTCCATGGACGTGCTGGATCTTGCGAGGCTGCAGTTTGCCTCGACCACAATTTTTCACTTTATCTTCGTCCCGATCTCCATCGGCCTGTCGTTGCTCGTCGCGATCATGGAGACGATGTACGTCGTCAAGAAGAACGACAAGTACAAGCAGATGGCTCAATTCTGGGGGAAGTTCTTGCTGATCAACTTTGCCGTGGGCATTGTCACCGGGATTTTGCAGGAATTTCAGTTCGGCATGAATTGGTCGGAATTTTCGCGTTTTGTCGGCGATATTTTTGGGACGCCGCTCGCGATTGAAGCGCTGCTGGCCTTTTTCCTTGAGTCGACGTTTATCGGTCTGTGGGTGTTCGGATGGGATCGTCTGTCCCGGAAGGTGCACCTGGCCTGCATTTGGCTCGTTTCGATCGGCACGATGTTGTCCGCGTTCTGGATTCTGGCGGCCAACTCGTTCATGCAGCGTCCGGTCGGTTACGCCATCCGCGACGGAAGAGCGGAAATGACCGATTTCGCGGCCCTCTTGACCAACGGTCAGCTGATCTGGGAGTTTCCGCACACCGTCTCGGCGGCGATCGCGACCGGAGCATTCCTGGTGGCCGGCATCAGTGCCTGGAGTTTGCTGAGAAAACGCAATGTCGATTTCTTCCGCACGTCCTTCAAGCTGTCCGTCATTGTCGCCTTTGTCGCTTCGATCGCCATTGCGCTGTTCGGCCACTCCCAAGCCCAGTATCTCATGGACACCCAGCCGATGAAGATGGCCGCGTCGGAAGGGCTGTGGGAGAGGAGCAGCGATCCGGCGCCCTGGACGGTCTTTGCGGTCATTGATCCGGAAACCCGTGAGAACCGCTACGAAGTCAAAATTCCGTATTTGCTCAGCTTCTTGTCGTACAGCCGGTTTTCCGGCTCCGTACCGGGCATGAATGAACTTCAGGCGGAGTATGAGCAAACGTACGGTCCGGGAAACTACATTCCGCCGGTTCGCACGACGTTCTGGAGTTTCCGCGTCATGGTGGGCAGCGGCGTCTTGATGATTCTGCTCGGCATGTACGGCGCCTTTATGGCGTTGCGCAAGCGTTGGGATAAAATGCCCCGCTGGTATCTCCGCGCGATGATCGGCGCCATCTTCCTGCCCTTCATCGCCAACACGGCAGGCTGGATCATGACGGAAATCGGCAGGCAGCCCTGGACGGTGTTCGGATTGTTCAAGGTGGAAGATTCCGTTTCACCCAATGTCACGGCCGGTCAGATCTGGTTCTCTCTCATTTCCTTCTCCGCGGTCTATCTGATTCTGCTGGCCCTGCTGGTCTGGCTGTTCATCCGGACGGCACGCAAAGGCCCGGTTTCCGGGGAAGAGCCGGACCGTGACTCGCGGGAGCATGATTTTGATCCTTATGGGGCATACCCGGAAAAAGGAGGCGGTCAGGTTGTCGCTCCATGATCTTTGGTTTGGTCTGATCGCGGTATTGTTTGCCGGCTTTTTCTTCCTGGAAGGATTCGATTTCGGGGTTGGCATGTCCACACGATGGCTCGCAAAGGGAAATATGGAACGCAGGGTGCTGATCAATACGATCGGCCCGTTCTGGGATGCCAACGAAGTGTGGCTCATCACGGCGGCCGGCGCGATGTTCGCGGCGTTTCCGCACTGGTATTCCACGATGTTCAGCGGGTATTATGTCCCGTTGACGTTGATCTTGCTGGCCTTGATTGGCCGGGCTTGCGCCTTTGAATTTCGCGGAAAATCGGAAAGCGAGCGGTGGAGGAGGGGCTGGGATATGGCCATCTTCGCCGGAAGCTTGGCGCCGCCGTTCCTGTTCGGCATGCTGTTCGCCAGCCTGGCGAAAGGAGTGCCGATCGGGGACAACATGAACATGCGGGCGGCCTTCGGCGATTGGGTGAACGGCTTTACGCTGTGGAGCGGGCTTACGGTCACCGGTCTGTGCCTGCTTCACGGTCTGGCCTTCCTTACGCTCCGGACCACCGGGGAGCTGCGCGAACGCGCGCGCAAGAAGGCGCTCAAGACGCTTCCCTGGGTCGCATTGATGCTCGCGGTGCTCGCAGGTTGGGCGCTCGCGGCGACCGATTTGTTCGAAGGACGGATGCCGCTGTGGGCGATGTCGGGAACTGTCGGTCTGATTGCGGCGGGATTGGCGGGATATTTTCTGTATCGTAAAAAAGAAGGTTGGGCGTTCGCGATGACCGGACTTATGGTTTTGGTGCCGGTTGCGACGCACTTCACAAGCCTGTTCCCCCGGGTGATGATCAGTTCGTTCGGCAGCGCCTATGACCTGACGGTGTCGAACGCCTCCTCCAGCCCCTATACGCTGAAGGCGATGACGATCGTGGCCGCTGTGCTGCTGCCGTTTGTCCTCGGTTATCAGGCGTGGAGCTATTATGTGTTCCGCAAACGGGTCAGCGCCCGTGATCATCTGGAGTACTGATGGACAAGGCGATTCTGGCGTTGAGGGGGATCAGGCCGGTCCTGGCGGCCGTCGGGGCGCTGTCGCTCATCCAAGCGGCGGCAATGATCGGGCAGGCGCTCGGGCTTGCGAAAGCGGTCGCGCTGTTGTTTCAGGGCGGGACGATCGACGAGGCGATTGGCCCGCTCGCATGGTTTGCCGCCGCCTGGATGGTTCGCCATTCGGCGGTATGGCTGCAGCGGCTTTGCGCGGGGAGGTTCGCGGAGCGGACGGGCGAGTCGCTGCGGCTCAGGCTGACGGAGCGGCTGTTCGAGCGCGGACCGGATTACGCCGCTCAGGCAGGCAGCGGCCGGCTCGTCACGCTGGCGATGGACGGCGTTGACCGTTTCCGCGCGTACCTGGAATTGACCGTCATCCGGACCATGGACATGGGGCTCGTGACGATTTCGGTTCTGGCCGCGGTGTATGTCCTGGACATCGCGTCGGGGCTGATTCTCACCGTTACGATGCCCGTGCTGATCGGCTTTTTCATTCTGCTCGGCTTTGCCGCCCGCCGCATGGCGGACCGGCAATGGCTCTCGTTCCAGGTGCTGGCCCGCCATTTCACCGATGTGCTGCGCGGCCTGGCGACGCTGAAATTTCTCGGCCGCAGCCGCGATTACGCAGCCGTCGTGGAACAGGTCAGCGACCGGTATCGGTCGGCGACGATGCGGACGCTGCGGGTGGCGTTTCTGTCCTCGTTCGCGCTCGATTTTTTCAGCACCTTGTCGGTGGCATTTGTCGCGGTCAGCCTGGGCCTTCGCCTGATCGGCGGCGGCATCGGTCTGGAACCCGCTCTGGCGGTGCTGCTGCTCGCGCCGGAATATTTCCTGCCCGTGCGCATGCTGGGCGCGGACTATCACGCTTCGCTGGACGGCAAGGAAGCCTGGACGGCGATCCGCGATGTCGTCGCGGACGAGCGCGGCCCGGAAGAGCGCGTCGCGGCGGCACGGATCAGCGATTCGGAGGCACGGACCAGCGGTTCGGCGGCGCGGATCAGCGGTGCAGGCGGGACGGAATTGCGCGCCGCCGAAAAGCGGGAGGAGCAAGCGCACAGCCCGGCCGGGCCGGACACCGGTCAAGCCTGGATTCAACTGTCGGATGTCAAGGTTGACGGAGAAGCCGGTTTGCCGCGTCTGGACGGATTGTCGTCCTCCATTGGCAGCCATATTCACAAAGTCGGCATCGTCGGCATGAGCGGTTCCGGCAAAACGACGCTGCTTCATTTGCTGGGCGGTTTTCTGCCTCCTTCGTCGGGACATATCCGGATCGACGGCCTGCCGCTGACCGAAGGCACCAGGCAAAGATGGCAGCAGCAGCTGACGTATATCCCCCAACACCCTTACCTGTTCAGCGCAACGATCGCGGATAACGTGCGCTTCTACGAGCCGGATGCGTCCGACGAGCAGGTGATGCGGGCGCTGGCCAGTGCCGGACTGGGCGATCTGATCGCCTCGTTGCCGGACGGCATCCATGAACGTATTGGCGACGGAGGCCGCTCCTTGAGCGGCGGTCAAGCCCAGCGCATCGCGCTCGCCAGGGCGCTTGTCGGCAACCGGCCGGTATGGCTGCTGGATGAACCGACCGCCCATCTCGACCTCGAGACCGAACTGGAATTGAAGGAGACCATGCTGGACATGTTTGCCGGACGCCGGGTCTTTCTGGCCTCCCATCGGCTGCATTGGATGAAGGCGATGGACTGGATTTGGGTGCTCAAGGACGGCCGTCTTGTGGAAGCCGGCACGCACGAAGAGCTGCTGGCCCGTCAAGGCGTCTATCGGAATATGCTGGAAGCTGCTTCGGGGAAAGGCGGGTAACCAGTGAAAAAAACAATCGCAAACCGCGACGGCGGATGGATTTTTCCGAATTTGAGAGCATATCCGTGGCGTTTCATGGCTGCCGCGATCGCGGGCCTCCTCGCGGTTGCCTGCGCCGCGGCGCTGGTCTTCACTTCCGGCTACCTGATCTCCCGTTCCGCCCTGCGGCCCGAAAACGTCTTGATGGTCTATGTTCCGATCGTGCTCGTTCGAACGTTCGGCTTCGGCAAAGCCGTCGTCCAGTACCTCGAGCGATTGATCAGCCACGATGCGGTGCTGCGCATCCTGTCCCGCCTGCGCGTCAGGCTATACCGCATCATCGAACCGCAAGCGCTGCGGCTTCGCTCCCGCCATCGGGCGGGCGATTTGCTCGGCATGCTGGCGGAGGACATCGAACAGCTGCAACATGTTTACCTTCGCCTCATCTTGCCGGCGGCCGCGGTCGTGCTGCTCTATGGAGCCGGCATTGTCATACTTGGACGGATGGACGGCCGGTTCGCCCTCTGGATGGCGATGTACTGCGGATTTCTGTTCATCACCTTGCCCGTCTTTGCCCTGCTTGTGTCGCGCGGAACGCGCATGCAAAGCAAGGCGCGGCGGAACCTGGCTTACCGGGAATTGACGGACGGCGTTTTCGGCATGAGCGATTGGATCCTGAGCGGCCGCACCGGTCGTTTTCTCTCCGCTTTCAAGCAGCGTCAGGCGCAAATGGCCGCCGCGGATCGAAACGTGCGGCGCATGGAGTGGCGGACCGGGTGGCTGGCTCAATGCCTGACCTGCGGAGCCGTCATCATGTTGACGCTCTGGGCCGCGGCGCAAAGCGCGAAAGGAGCCATGAGTCCCGAATGGATCGCCGCTTTCGCGCTCGTCGGATTCCCATTAATGGATGCGCTGGTGAAAGCGGGAGAATCCGTCATGCGGACGACGGATTACCGGGAGTCCGTCCAACGGCTGAAGGAAATCGAACATGCCGCGGGAGACACGGCGCCGGCACGGCCCGGTTCGATGAAAGGCGCCGACGAAGCCGGACGGGATGCATCCGGTCTGCGTCTGGTCAACGTGAGCTTCCGGTACCCCGGAACGGACGGCTGGCAGCTTCACGGCATCGATCTGCATGTCCCCGCCGGCAGCCAGGTTGCCTTGATCGGCCGCAGCGGCGCGGGCAAAACCACCTTGCTGAGCCTGATCCAGGGCGAGCTGGCGCCCGACCGCGGCTCGATCACGATAGGCGGTGTCTCCGTCCAACAGATCCAAAACAATGAGTCGCCGCGCCCGTTCGCTGTCCTGAACCAGCAGCCCTATGTGTTCGACACGACCATTGCGAACAATATCCGCCTTGGCCGGCCGGACGCGACGGACGATGAAGTCCGGGAAGCGGCGGAATTGGCGGGGCTCGGCAAGTTGATCGCCGCGCTTCCGGACGGCCTCGGGACGAGGGTGCGGGAAGCGGGCGTCCGGTTCTCCGGCGGAGAACGGCAGCGGATCGCTCTGGCGCGCGTGCTGCTGCAAAATCGCCCGATCGTCCTGCTTGACGAACCGACGGTCGGACTGGACCCGGTGACCGAACGCGATCTGCTCGATACCCTGTTCACGGCGCTGCGCGGCAAAACGCTGCTCTGGATTACGCATCACCTGGCCGGCATGGAGCGCATGGACCGGATCGTTTTTCTGGACCGGGGCCGCATCGCGATGCAGGGAACGCACGAGCAGCTTTTGCGGGACCATGAACGATACCGCAAGCTTTACGCGCTGGACCGTCCGTAAACTTGCCGCGACCCGTATCAAGGCTAAAATTATATTAGACGTTGGACGGCAGATGCCGGTTTGTTCGCCGTGAACGCAATTGTCACATGATGCATGTGAGCTTTGTCTATGAAATAAAAGGCTCTCGAAGGAGTTGCGATTCATGCGAACATCTGTGCCATCGTTGAAAACATCTTTCCTGTTTTGTTTGATGGTTTTTGCGTTTTCCGCCGTCCTGTGGCTGCTGGTTGAGCTCATCGGGGAAGGGCCCGACATTCCGGTTAATCTTCCGGTCAGTTCGCTGATGGCTTTCTTTCCGCTGATCACCGCGTGCATCCTGGCTTATCGGCGGGAAAAAGGGAAGGGGGTCCGTGATCTGTTCCGTCGGCTCACCGACTGGCGATCGGTCCGGAGGAACGTTTGGTATTTGCCCGCCCTTTTTCTCATACCGGCGGTTATGTTTGTCTCCTGGCTGTACATGACGCTCATGCAATATCCGCTCCCGGATCCCGACCTGCATTGGCCGATGATCCCGGTGATGTTCGCCGTTGTCCGGCGGAACCGGATGTCAACGGACGGACGGCGCAAAGGCGGTGCAGGCTGCCCAAACCGTATAAACGCGGGCGCGGGATGCAACAGTAAAAGTGATGCTGCGGCATTTTCCTCAATTGTGAAAAGGTGGGGTGCAGACGGTGAAAATGGATTGGAGATCATCTTGACTTATACAGTAGGGGGGTATAGTATTAGAGGCGACGGGGGTGAGGGACGTTGGAATCCATGCACGATGCGGAAGCGCATGTCCATTCGCACGATGAGCACAGGAGAAGCCATCATTCCGAGAAACTGAAGACGGATCTCATCACCCGGCTGAACCGGATTGAGGGGCAGATCCGCGGCATCAAGGGAATGATCGAGAAGGATACGTACTGCGATCATGTCCTCAACCAGATTTCGGCCGTGCAGGCGGCGCTGAACAGCGTGGGCAAACTGCTGCTGGCCGGGCACATGAGAAGCTGCGTGGTGGAACGGATTCAGGAAGGCGATCTCGAGGTCATCGACGAACTGCTCACCACCGTGAACAAACTGTTAAAATAATAAGACGAAGGAGATGTGCGATATGACGAAGGTTACGCTCAAGGTGGAAGGCATGTCCTGCGGCCATTGCGTGAACGCCGTCGAGACGGCGGTCAAGCAAGCCGGCGCCGCGGGCACGGTGGACCTGGCAAGCGGCACGGTAACGATTGAATACGACGAGAACGCCGTGACGCTTGAACAGCTCAAGCAAGCGATCGAGGATCAGGGCTACGACGTCGTGTGACGCGGGGCCCGGTCGGGCGGAGCCGTCCGGTTCGGATTCAAGCGGGCCGGGCGGCCCTGCCTTTCAGCCTCTTTTTTTGACCAATTATATACCCTGTGGGGGTATATTCGGGAGTGTTGATCCCATGGAAGCGGAACAAACCCGCGAGATGAAGCAGGCCCAATTCCAGATCACCGGCATGACCTGCGCGGCCTGCGCCAACCGGATCGAGAAGGGCCTCTCCCGGCTGCCCGGCGTCGCAAGCGCCAACGTCAATCTCGCGATGGAGACAGCGCGCATCGAATATTCGCCTTCGGCCGTGACCGTCGAAGACATGATCCGCAAGGTGGAGCAGCTCGGCTATCAGGCGATCCCGAAGGAGCAGCGGGAAGACCCGAAGGACCGCCGGCGGCGGGAGATCAAGCGGCAAACGCGCCGGTTCGTGATCTCGGCCGTTCTGTCGTTCCCTCTGCTGTGGGCGATGGCCGGCCATTTCTCGTTCACGTCGTTCATCTGGGTGCCCTCGTGGTTCATGAATCCGTGGGTGCAGCTCGCGCTCGCCACTCCCGTCCAGTTCGTGATCGGCGGGCCGTTCTACGTCGGCGCCTGGAAGGCGCTGCTGGGCCGGAGCGCCAACATGGACGTGCTGGTCGCGCTCGGCACCTCGGCCGCCTACCTGTACAGCCTGTTCCTGACGCTGGAGTGGGCAAGCGCGGATATGCGGCATCATGCCCCGGCGCTGTATTACGAGACGAGCGCGATCCTGATCACCCTGATCGTCCTCGGAAAACTGTTCGAAGCGCTGGCGAAGGGGCGCACGTCCGAAGCGATCAAGACGCTGATGGGACTCAGGGCCAAGACGGCGCTCGTCATCCGCAGCGGCGAGGAGATCCGGATCCCGGCGGACGAAGTGGTCGTCGGCGACATCGTCCTCGTAAGGCCGGGCGAGAAAATTCCGGTCGACGGGGAAGTAGTGGAAGGCAGCTCGTCGGTCGACGAGTCGATGCTGACCGGGGAAAGCATTCCCGTAGAGAAGCGCGCGGGCGATACCGTCATCGGCGCGACCGTCAACAAGCACGGCATGCTGAAGGTGCGGGCGACGAAGGTCGGCAAGGATACGGCGCTGGCGCAGATCATCCGGGTCGTGGAGGAAGCGCAGGGCTCCAAGGCGCCGATCCAGCGGGTGGCCGACGCCATCTCGGGCGTATTCGTCCCGATCGTCGTCGGCATTGCGCTGCTGACATTCCTGATCTGGTTCTTCTGGGCGGATGCCGGCAACTTCGCCGGCGCGCTGCGGAAGGCGATCGCCGTCCTGGTCATCGCCTGCCCGTGCGCGCTCGGCCTGGCGACGCCGACATCCATCATGGCGGGGTCGGGCCGCGCGGCGGAGCTCGGCATTCTGTTCAAGGGCGGCGAGCATCTGGAGCTGACTCACCGCATCGACACGGTCGTCCTCGACAAGACCGGCACGGTGACGAAGGGCAAACCCGAACTGACGGACGTGGTCCCCGTCATGCCGGACGAGACCGAATTTCTGCGCCTGGTCGGCGCGGCCGAGAAGCCTTCCGAACATCCGCTCGCCGAGGCGATCGTGGCGGGCATTGTCGCCAGAGGCATCGAACTGCCCGCGGCCGAGGCGTTCGAGGCGATCCCCGGGCACGGGATCCGCGCCGTCGTGGAAGGGAAAGAAGTGCTCGCGGGCAATCGCAGGCTGCTGGACCGGTACGGGGTGCCGGCGGATCAGGCGGAGGCGGCGATGGCGCAGCTCGAGGAAGCGGGCAAGACCGCGATGCTGATCGCCATCGAGCGCCAGTACGCCGGACTGGTGGCGGCGGCCGACACGATCAAGGAAACGTCGCGGGAAGCGGTGGCGCGCCTTCAGGCGATGGGCATCGAGGTCATCATGATCACGGGCGACAACGAGCGGACCGCGCGGGCGATCGCGCGGCAGACCGGCATCGGCAAGGTGCTGGCGGAGGTGCTGCCGGAAGGCAAGGCGGAGGAAGTGAAGAAACTGCAGGCCCGGGGCCGGAAAGTGGCGATGGTCGGCGACGGGATCAACGACGCGCCCGCGCTGGCGACGGCCGATATCGGGATCGCCATCGGCACGGGAACGGACGTCGCGATGGAAGCGGCGGACGTCACCCTGATGCGCGGCGATCTGAACGGCATCGCCGACGCGATCCGCATGAGCCGCAAGACGATGACGAACATCCGGCAGAACCTGTTCTGGGCGCTCGCCTACAACTCCCTCGGCATTCCCGTCGCCGCGGCGGGCTTTCTCGCGCCGTGGGTGGCCGGCGCCGCGATGGCGCTCAGCTCGGTGTCGGTCGTGCTGAACGCGCTGCGCCTGCAGCGGGTGAAAGTGTGAGGTGAGGCGGGAGGATGGAGCACCGGATCGAAGAACTGGTGACCCTGAAAACAATCGCGGAAACGCTGAACCGTTCCAACGAGCTCATGCCGACGCTCAACACCGTGCTGGAGAAGCTGCTGGAGCTGACCGGCCTGAAAGCCGGCTGGATCTTCCTGTCGGACGGCATCGGGCAATATGAATTGGCCGCCGATGCCGGCCTGCCGCCGGCACTTGAAATGGAAGACAAGCGTCATATGCGGTGCGGGACCTGCTGGTGCCTGGATCGGTTCTGGGAGAACCGGCTGGACAAGGCGGTCAACATTTTGAACTGCAAAAGGCTCGAGGACGCGGTGACGCATCGGCGGGGCGACACGGGCGGCATCACCCACCACGCCACCGTACCGCTGACGGCCGGGGAGAAGCGGCTCGGCGTGCTCAATGTGGCCGCGCCCGGCAAGAAGCATTTTCATGAAGACGAGCTGGCGCTGCTGCAGTCCTTCGCTTTCCAGATCGGCAGCGCGATCGCCGAGCTTCGCCGGCAGGGCGTGCAGGCCGACTTGTCCGGACGAAGCGCATGACGATCATGCCGGGCTGCTCAGTACGGGTTGATGCCAGGGGAACCGTCCGGCATTGCGCAGGCGGTTCACCCCGATCTGAAGCATTTCGTCTTCTCCCGCGAGCTGAACTTCGAATCCAATGACAAAGTCGAGCTGGTCCGGGAAGATGCCGCGTCATTTACCCGCAAGCTGAAAAACGAAGGCAAGTACCAAAACCTGTGGCTGAGCGGCGGCGGCCGGCTGGCGGGGGAACTGCTTCGGCATCAGCCTCTCGTTCCCGCTGCCGGCCGCATCCGGCGGCAGGACTAAAGCTTGACCATCACGAGGCAGCCCGCCGTCACGGCGGGCTCCTTCCGTTTCAGGACAGCCAGCCGCGGAAAGCGGTAGGTTACGGCGGGGTGAGGCCCTGGCCCTGAGCATGCGAACCGCGTGCCAGAAGTGCTTTGATCTCTTCCGGCGTGAACCTGTAGGATTGCCCGCAGATGCGGCACAGGATTTCAACGGGTTCGTTTCGTTCGCAGGCCGCGGTCAGCTCGCCGGTTCGCCTGTTCTCGATGACGAAGGTGGTCGTATGCACGGCGGCGCTGATGCTGTATGAGCGCGGGCATTTCCTGCTGGACGATCCGCTCGCCGCGTACATTCCGGAATACGAGGGACCGTCGGTGGTCCGGAAGCTGCCGGACGGCGGGATCGACTATGAGCCCGCCGGGAATCCGATTCGCATCAAGCACCTGTTCACCATGACGTCCGGAATGCCTTACCACTTCGGCGACTCCGAACCGGAGCGGAAAATCCGCCGGGTGCTCGACGAGCTGCGGGAGACGCACGGCAACTACGATCTGCAGACGGAAGTGCGGGCGATGGCGAAGGCGCAGGTGCCGCTCGCCTTCGAACCCGGAACCCGCTGGCTGTACGGCTACAGCCATGATGTGCTCGGGGCGCTGATCGAAGTCATCTCCGGGAAGACGCTCGGACGGTTTCTGCAGGAGGAAATTTTCGATCCGCTGGGAATGAAGGACACCGGCTACCGCTTCAAGGGCGATATTGCGGAACGGATGGCGTCCGTGTATCAGAAGTCAGAAGACGGCAAGCTTGTCGAAGTGCCCGGACCGATCGATATTCTCCATCATCCGGAGGCGAAGTACGAGGGAGGCGGCGTCGGGCTCTATTCCACGGCCCGGGATTATGCGGTCTTCACGCAGATGCTCGCCTGCGGCGGCGTGTATAACGGCGAGCGCATCATCGGGCGGAAGACGATCGAGCTGATGCGGCGGAACCACCTGAACGAGCAGCAGATGAACGATTTCGCCAACGGGCATCATGCCGGCTACGGCTACGGGCTCGGCGTGCGGACGCTTGTCGATCCGGCCGCGGCGGGCGCCAACAGCTCCATCGGTGAATTCGGGTGGAGCGGAGCCGCCGGCACCTGGACGTCCATCGATCCGGCCGAAGGCGTGTCGATCGTCTTCATGCAACAGATGTATCCTTCGATCTACGACGAGTATGTCCATCACCGCGTGCGCAACGCGGCGTACGCGTGCATCGATTGATCCCAAGCAATTGCAGCCCGCATCCGATTGCCGGATGCGGGCTGCTTCGTTCCTCATGCGCCTTACGCCGGCGACGCGCCGCTCGCTTGCTCGAGCAACTTCGCTTTCCGCCAGCCCCCGAACTTGTAGTACAGGGCGTTGAGCAGCGCGGCCATCGCGAAGCTGGCCGGGAAGCTCCACCAGACTGCATCGAGGCCGTAATAATTCCCGAGTACCGAAGCGAGCGGGATGCGGATGATCATAAGGGCGATGAACGAGATGATCATCGGCACCATGACGGCCCCCGCCGAGCGGACGACACCGGCCATCACGTTGAAGATGCCGAAAATGATAAACGACCAGAGCGTCAAGTTGTTGATATGCATGCCGATTTCAATTGCGCCGGTGTCCCCCGACAGGAACAGGCTGACCGTCTCGCGGTTGAACAGCAGCAGGATGAGCACAAGCGCGCCGGTCAGCAGCACGTTGAAACCGATGCCGACGCCGGTAATGCGGCCCACCCGATCCCAACGGCGCGCGCCGATGTTCTGCGCAGCCATCGAGGTGGCCGCGCCGCCGATGGCCAGTGCGGGCATCTGGACATAGCTCGAGATCTGGTTCGCGATGCCGAACGCGGCCGTCGCCTCGGTGCCGTAGCCGTTCACGATATGGATGAGCAGCAGGTTGCTCAGCGACACGATCACCATGTTGAGGCCCATCGGGATGCCTTTCTGGATCGTCAGCTTGACGATCCGCCAGTTCATGCGCAGCAGGTGCAGTTCGTCCCGCGTTATCCGCAGGAAGTATTGCTTGCCGTACAGATACGCCAGAAGCAGAATCAGGCTGACGAACTGGGCGATCAGCGCGGCCGTCGCGGAACCGGCGATGCCCATCTCGGGGAACGGGCCGTATCCCCGGATCAGCAGCGGATTGAGTCCGATGTCCAGCACGGTGGACAGCAGCAGGAAATAGAACGGCGTCTTCGAATCGCCGGCGCCGCGCATGACGGCCATGATCAGGTTGAAGCCGAACATGAACGGCGTGCCCGCGAACATGATGCGCGTGTAGATCACCGCCATGTCCATGGCTTCCTCCGGCGTGTTCAGCAGCTCGAGGATGAGCGGCGAGAACAGGATGCCGAGCGCGCCGGTGATGATGGACAGGATGAAGAAAAAGCTGGTGCTGGTGCCGACGACTGTTTTCGCTTCTTGAATCCGCTGCGCTCCCAGATTCTGCCCCAGCAGGATGACCGACGCCATCGAGATGCCGAAGATGGCGCTGATCAGGAAGAACATCAGAAAGTTCGCGTTGGACGTTGCCGCCAGGGCGGTCTCGCCGAGCAGGCGGCCGACCCAGATCGAGTTGATGGAACCGTTCAGCGTCTGCAACACATTGCCGAGCAAGATCGGCAGCGAAAAGACGAACAGCGTTTTGGCGATCGGCCCTTCCGTCAGGCTGGGCGCGGCCGCCTTGGACCGTGACGTTGGCATGGTATGTGCGGTCTCCTCTTTCCCGTCGGGACAAACGCCCGTTAGTCTCCAGCTATTATACACCCGGCGAGGGGAGAAATGGAAATGCCGCAGGGGTATAACATTTCGTTATGCCTCCCAACGGAATGGAATTTCCGCAAAGAAAACCTCCGTGCTACACTCGGAAAAAACGTAGGAGGTACCGCAGATGAAGATTCAGCTTGTCCGCCATGCCACGCTGGTGCTGCGGATGAGCGGCTTCACCATCGCGGTGGATCCGATGCTGAGCCCGGCAGGCGCGCTGGCCCCGGCCGCCCCTGCGGCAAATGACCGGCGAAATCCGCTCGTCGATCTGCCGGCCGGATTCCCGGGCTTCGGGGATCTGGACGGCGTGATCGTGACGCATACCCACCGCGATCATCTGGACGATGCAGCTGTCGAGGAGCTGGCCAAAGATCTGCCAATCTTCTGCCAAGCGGAGGACGAAGCGAAATTGTCCGAAAGGGGATTCCGGAATATGGTTGCCGTGAGGGAGAGCGCGGTCTGGAGCGGCATCCGGCTGACGCGGACCGGGGGACGGCACGGCACGGACGAGATGGCGCAGAAGATGGGGCCGGTGTCCGGTTTTGTCCTGGGAGCGAAGGCGAACCCGTCCTCTATCTCGCGGGAAACCGGTGAGGAAGTCCAGCAGTCTTCTGCCCGTTGTCCGGCGGGGGGGGGCATGAGGCAGATCGTTCTCGTCGGGCCGAACGCCACTTCCAGCGCGATGACCGGCTCCCATCCGTTCATCCGGCAGGCCTCCGCGACGGTCAGGCGGACATCGCATGACGCCGGGTACACGATCAGCGCTTCTTCTTTCAGATCGGCCAGGGTGACCGATTTTCGCCGGGACATACGGTGCGTGTCCGGCTCGACGGCATAGAACGGCTCCCGGAACAGATCGGCGGTCCAGAACGATTTCGGGCATGCGGCGGTTTTCTGGCCGATGCCCGCGTCCAGTTCGCCAGCTGCGAAATGATCTCTTCCGTCGAGTTCAGCACTTTCATTTCCGCGCGGATGCCTTGCCGCTTCAGTTCCGTAAGTCTCGGCGGCAGATAGTGCGCCGCCAGACCGGGAAGGGTGCCCAGCCGGATCGGAGCAGCCTGGCGCGCGCTCCACAGGTCGTTCCGGATCGACTCGATCTCCGCCAGAACCGGCAGAATCCGTTCCCGGAACCGGGCGCCTTCCTCCGTCAGTTCGACGCCCTGCGCGGATCGCCGGAACAGTTCCGCCCCGAGCCATTCCTCCAGATTGCGGATCTGCTTGGTCAGGGCGGGCTGCGTGAGATACAGTTTTTCGCCGGCGCGGGTCAGGCTTTTGTGTTCGGATGCTTCCAGAAAAGCCCGGATCCACAGCGTGTTCATAGGCTTCACCTTGCGTTCGGTTTTGTGCATCATCTTTAACCAGTCCGGGTTCCGAAATCAATCATCATTTTTCGGTGGGCCGGACCATGCGGAGTGTTCAGGATGAAAAAAACGACGGGTGCGTTATGTTTGATCGCGGCCGCGGCGCTCCGGGGCATCAGCCAGGTCGTCAGCAAATCGGTGCTGCGGGAGATTCCCCCGATGACGTTCACGCTGGTCCGGTTTGCGGCGGCCGCGCTCGTGATGACGATGGCGCTGGCTCCGGGAGCGAAGCGGGAACGGAAGCCGATTCCGCTTGCCGACCGGGTTCGGATCGCGCTCCGGGAGACCCGGCGACGTCCTGCTGCTGGTCGCTTCCGTGTCGTGGGCGCTCTATTCGATCTGGGGCATCGGGTTGTTCGCCAAATATTCCGCCATGCGGGTCACGTTATGGGCGCTCTGGTTCGGCGCGCTGTTCACCCTGCCGTTCAGCATCCGGGAAATCGCGGCGGAAGGCGTACGCTTCTCCGCGGACGAAGCGGTGTGGCACGGCGTCCTGTACGTCGGGGCCATCGCCACCGCGCTCGGTTTCTATCTGTGGAACAAAGGGATGGAGCTTTTATCGTCCGGCATGGCGGGGTTGTTCCTGTTCATCCAGCCGTTCGTCGGCGTCTGGCTGGCGTGGGCGGCGCTGGGGGAGCGGATTCCGTCGATGTTCGGCATGGGCGGTCTGCTCGTCCTGGGCGGGATTTTACAGACAGGGACTATCTTAAGGCGTTGACCGTATTGAAGGTTATGTTCGATGAGAAGACGTAAACCTCCCTTCGGTAAGGTGGCGTATCGGAGACGGACCAGCCCCCGGTGCCGTCATAAACGACCGGCAAGATGAACCATAATAAGAAACGGGCAGCCTGGCCTTCCGCCGGCTGCCGATCATCTTCGGGGGGTTTGAACGAATGGTGAAACGAAAGGTTTGGCTCGCTGCCGTCTTGCTTGCCGCGTTTGGACTAGGCGTGTCGGCATGCGGCGGCAATGACGGCGCGGACACGCGGGAGCCGGACAATACGGCGCCGGCGGACAGCACGGCAGCGCAGGCGGAAGCGGTCTACAAAGCCAATTGCGTGTCCTGTCACGGCGCCGACCTCGGAGGAGGCTTCGGACCCGAACTGAAGAACGTCGACCAGCGTTTGAGCGCGGATGAACTGTTCACGGTCATCAAGGAGGGTCGCGGACAGATGCCCGCGTTCGGCGGCAGTCTGTCCGACGAGGAAATCCAGGCCCTCGTGGAATGGTTAAACGCGCAATAGAGCAGGTTCACCGATTCAGGGGCCGGATTCGCATCCGCCCCTTGACTTTTCCCTCGGGGAAACGTGTATCGTGGGGTCAGGGAGGCGATGGACCGATGCGAATCAAGGACGTGATGCGGCTCACGGGCCTGACGCGCAAGGCCGTCTACTATTACGAGGAAGCGGGCTTGATCACCCCGGCCGTCGATCCGGATAACCAGTACCGGATTTACAGCCGGGAAGACGTCGAGCGGCTGCGGTACATCCGGCTGCTCCGGAGCCTCGGCCTGCCGATCCGGGACATCCGGGAGCTGATCCTTCATCCGGAACGGGCGGCCGGGCTCCTGCGCAAGCGTCTGGCGGAGACCGAAGCGGAGGCGGAGGAGCTGAACCAGCGCCGCAGCGCGCTGCTCGTCCTGATCGAGGCGGCCGAGCAGTCGCCGGAAGACGGCGGCAAGTCCCGGATGGACGAGGCGATCCGGTTCGCCGCCGCGGCGGAAGAGGAGCGGAAACGCCGGGGCGACTACATGCGGCGCAAGCTGCTGGAGCTGTTCCCCGGCGCGATGGGCAAGTTCATGGCGCTGCATTTCGGCGCGTTCCTGGACGGGCCGCTTGAGGGAGCCGACAAGGAGGCGGCCTGGGATCGGCTGGTCGACTATGTTGACAGCATGGAGTCGTTCGAAATCCCGGAGCCGATGGCCGGGCAGATCAATCAACTCGACGACAGCGAATTCGAAGAGATCGCGGCCGCCTACCGGGAGATGCAGCAGCGCTACATTGCCCCGACGGAGGCGGAGTACGAAAAGCTGAAGGAGGAGCTTAAGCAGCAAGCGGAATTTTTCCGTTCGTGGCCCGACGGCCGGATGCAGGCGGAGAACGCCCGGCAGCTCAAGGAAAGTCTGGATCGCGCGGGGTTCTTCACGGTTTTCATCGGGCAGATGCGCGTGCTGAGCCCCGAATACACAAGCTATCTGGAGACGCTGGACCGGCTGCAGCGCGATACGGGCATCCGGTACGAGGACCACGGCGCTTTGGTATTCTGACTCAAAATCGCAATTTGCAAGAAACCGGTGTCCGCGCATTTTGCCAGAAACAGGATGGCCATCATCACGACGAACACGAAGGATTGCACCATCGGCTTCACGGAGGCCGAAGAGGTCGTGCCGATCACGACGTCGACCGTATTCGAGGTCGAGAATGTGGAACAGGCGGTCAGGACGCTTTCGGCCCGGGGCGTAACCTTTACGGGCGAGATCCGGACGATTCCCGATTTCGTGAAGCTGGCGGCGTTCAAGGATCCGGACGGCCACTGCTTCGAACTGTCGCAGACGCTGGTCGCATCCTGAAGCAATCTGCGGAAAAAGAGACCGGCCGTCACGTCCGCCGTCAGCGGTCCGGGGCCGGAAGGCGCCGGGAAACCGCCCAGCCGGCGAGCATCAGGGCCGTGAGCAGGACGAACGCCGCGTAATCCCGGCCGGTCGTCTGGAGCGTCCACAGGACCGCGAGCGGGCCGAGCGTCGCGCCGATGAACAGGATGAACGTATAAAGCGTTACGGCGATGGCCCGGGCTTCTCCGCCGAGCGTGCCGATGATGGCGATGAGCGCAGGGATGGCGATCGCGATGCCCGCCGCCAGCATGAGGCTCATCGGGATGACGATCGGCAGGGTGAAGGCGGGCAGCATCAAGCCGCCGGCGATGGACGCCAGCCCGATGACCGCCATCGCGAGTCCCGCCTGCAGCACTTTGCGCAGACCGAGTCTGGCAGCCAGCCGGCCCGCAAGGGGCGACAGCAGCACGCCCGGCAGGCCGGCGGCCCGGACAAGCAGCATCTGACCGGACCCGAGCGCGAAGGGCTGCCGGGTCAGCACCGCTTCAAGCCCCGTATACATCCCCACGAAGGCCAGCAGGAAGGTCGCCGCGATCAGGTAGCACGCCTGGAGCTTTTTTTGTTTCAGCAGGGAGCCGAATTGGCGGAGAAGATCCGGCAACCGTTCGTTCCTGCGCGGTCTCTTACCCCCGGGAAGCCACCCTCCGAGCCAAACCGCCGACAACAGATAAATTCCGCCGAGCAAATAAAAGACATATGTCCATCCCCAGGATTCGCCCACGGAGCTGCCGTAGATCTGCCCCGCCACCCCGGCCGACATGAAACCGGTGGTGATCAGCCCGACGACGGTGACGCTTCTGCCGGGGGGATACATCTCCGCCGCATACGCCAGCGCGGAAGGCGCGAAGCTCGCCGCCGCGAGCCCCTGGACCGCCCGGAGCGCGATCAGCGCGGGCAGGGTGCCGGCCAGTCCGATCAGCGGGGAAATGACGGCGAGGGCGAGCAGGCCGAATACGATGACCGGCTTGCGTCCCGCACGATCGGACAGCGTGCCCCAGAGCAGCAGGCCGACGGCGTAGGCCAGCGAGAACGCGCTTCCCGTCCACGCTGCCGCTTGCAGGGGCGCATCGAATTGCCGGGCGAAAAGCGGCGTAAGGGGGATGGTGATGTACAGGCTCGACACCACGGCGAGGGCGCACCAGACGAGGATGCTCGTCGACATCCGGTACGTCCGGCCCGCCGCCGGCGCTTCGGCCTTCTCCGGTCCAACGGCCGCCGCATGCCCTCCGTCAGCAGTATGCCCGCCGTGCGTCAAGAACCCGCCGCCGGCCGAATGCTTGTCGTTCGATGCCTGCCCGCTCCCTGCCGAACGCCCGCCTCCCTTCGATGCTTCGCTTGCTTCCATGGCATCACCTCGCAAGGCTTTGTTCGAATCCGGTCCTCCAGCTTCCGTATATGGGCGTCCAACCGTACTCCCGGCGCGCCTTCGCGTTCGATGCGCCGCGCTCCCATCCGCCGCGGCCGGGCTTCAGCTCCGGCGCGGGAGCGCCGAGCAGGGCGGCGTAATGCGGCAGCCATTCCGTGCCGGCGGCCGGTTCATCGTCGACGATGTTGACGATGCCGTCGGGCCAATCGAGGGCCAGCACCGCCGCCTGCGCCGCGTCCTCCACATGGAGGAACGAGGTGACGCCGTCCGTGGCCGGCATCTCGCGCCGGCGCACCCGGTCCGCGATCAGCCCGTCCGGAGCGTACCAGGTGTCCGGGCCGTACAGCATGCCGTATCGCAGGATCACAGAAGACGGCATCTCTTGGACGGCTTGCTCCAGCGCGGCGACGCCTTCGATCGTCGTGCTGCGGGGCGGCGCCGCGCGGAGGTCCAGCCCGTCCGTCTCCGAAGCGGGCGATTCGTCCGGCTCGTACGCCCAGGCGATGCTCTGCGCGGTCATGCGCTTCGCTCCGGCGGCGAGGGCGGCGTCGACCAGATGCCGCGTTCCCGTCTTGCGAATGTTCGCGTTGTCTTCGAGGTTCCATTCCTTCAGCGCCGTGAGCTGATGGATGACGACATCCGGCCGGGCCGCTTCCAGCGCGCGCATCACGCTATCGCGATCGAAAATATCCGCCACGACCGCGCGCGCTCCGGCGGCTTCGATGTGCGGCATGTTCTCCGCGCGGTGCGTCAGGCCGGTCACGTCGTGTCCGGCCGCGGCCAATTTCGGCAGCAGCCGCCGTCCGATCACGCCGCTCGCTCCCGCCACAAAGATACGCATGACATCAACCTCCTCAGACAAATATGCGCGGAAATTCTTTTGAATTCCCGCGCAGCAATTTTCATCAGTATAGCAAAGTGAAGACCGATTGAACACAACCATGCGGCTGCCGCTTACCCGGACCGGACGCAGATCACGATTTTCCCGCGTGCCCGCCGGCTTTCGCTCCGCACGTGCGCCTTCGCCGTCTCTTCCAGCGGAAACACCGAATCGATCGACACGTGCAGCCTGCCTTCGTCGACCAGACTGGACAGTTGATCCAGCACGGCGGAGGAGAAGGGCGGGAACTGCACCTCCTGAACTTCGACCGCCGCTTCCGCCGCCTTCCCGGCCGAATGACGGCCGAAGACGATCGGCACAAGCCGGCCGCCCGGTTTCAGCGCGTCGATGAGCCAATCCCGGTCGCCGCCGGCCGCCGTGTCGAGGACGAGGTCCGCGCTGCCCTCGAGCTCCGCCGGCATTCCGGCCGCGTAGTCGATGAATTCGTCGACGCCCAGTTCCCGCAGGAAGCGCTCGTTCCGGGCGGAAGCCGTCCTGATGACGCGCGCCCCCTTCCAGCGGGCGAGCTGCACCGCCAGATGGCCGACGCCGCCTGCGGCGCCGTTGATCAGCACTGTCTGGCCGGGTTCCAGCCGTCCCTGCTCGAACAGCGCGTGCCAGGCGGTGAAGCCGGACTGGGGCAGCGCCGCCGCTTCGATGAACGTGGCCGCAGACGGCTTGCGCGCGAGCTGTCCGGCGGGCACAACCGTGTATTCCGCGCAGCCGCCGCTGTCCGCCGTCATCCCGTACACGGCGTCGCCCGGCCGGAAGCCGGCGTCCGCGCCGCCCGCGGCGACGGTCCCCGCCACGTCCCAGCCGGGAATATAGGGGAGCCCGAAGCGGTCGCCGGCCAGTCCGGACCGGATCTGCCAGTCGCCCGGATTGACGCCCGCGGCGTGGACGCGGACGAGCACCTCGCCTTCACCCGGCACCGGTACGGGCACTTCCTCCAGACGAAGCACTTCGGGTCCGCCGAAGACGGAAAACCGGATCGCCTTCATCTGCGGATCCTCATGATTTGTCGCACACCTCCTCTTGATGGGGTTGTCCGCCGGCGCGGATATCCCGGTACAGCTCGCGGACATGCACCGCAAGCCGCGCATCGCTTTCGGGATTGTAGTTCCGCATCGTGTCGGCGGCCAGACGGAGCAGATGGCTCACTTGCTCCAGATGCTCCATCTTCCGGCGGATCTCCGCATGCTTCGCTTCCAGGAACGCGGCCGCTTCCGCGCACGTTTCGGGATCGATCCGCTCCATCCTGCGGAAGTCGATCCACCCCTTGATCTCCTCGAGCGAAAAGCCCGCGTACTGCATGATCTGGATGTTCATCAGGTCGATTAGTTCCTCCGCCGAATACATGCGATACCGGTTGCCTTCCCGGACCGGCTTCACCAGCCCGATCTTGTCGTAATACCGCAGCGTATCCTTGGACATCCCGGAGCCTCCGGCATCGGGGAAAAGCAAAAGGGGCGCGGCCGGTTCCGGATCGGCATGATGAACCGCAGCGCCGCGGAGGTCGTCTAAAAGTTGCCAAACCGGCAAGCCAAAACACGTTCGAGTTGAAGAGGAACGACCAGGAGGGAGGCGGCCCGATGGGCCGAACGGCGATGAAATGGCTTCTTGCTCTCATCATGACGGGGGCGATCGGCGTCGGGATCTGGTCTCAGGTTCCGAAGGAATAGAAGCGGAGTCTTCCGCGCAGCATCACGAATATCGGACAAAATGAAAATGTCGGACTGTTGCGGCAGCTCAACGCGGAGTGGACGATGCCGGACGGGTACACGCTCGAAGAAATCGAAGTTGACGGCATCGCCATGGAATGGGTGCAGGCCAAGGGGGAAAAGCCGGACAAGGCGGTGCTTCAGCTGCACGGCGGGGCGTACAACCGTTCGCTGGCGGTAAACGGCACGACGTACCGGCGCGCGGCGGTGAAGTACGCCGAGATCAGCGGCGCGGGCGTCCTGACGGTCGACTACCGGGTCGCGCCGGAGCATCCGTACCCCGCGGCGCTGGAAGACGCGCTGTTTGCCTACAACTGGCTGCTGGATCAGGGCTATGAGCCGGAAGACATCATCGTGGCGGGCGATTCGGCGGGCGGCGGGCTGACGCTCGCGACCGCGCTGTATCTCAGGGATCACGATAATGCCGGCGGCGCTGATCACCATGTCGGCGTGGACGGATCTGGACTACAGGCGCTGGGTGCCGCCCTATGTGGGAGACGACCGCGCGGACAATCCGTACATTTCGCCCGTCTATGGCGAATATGACGGTTTTCCGCCCATGCTCATGCAGGTCGGCGGGGATGAGGCGCTGCTGAACGATACGCTGAAGGTGGCGAAGAAAGCAGAGAAGGCAGGCGTGGACGTTACACAGACGACCTATGACGGCATGTTCCATGTGTTTCAGATGCTGTTCCCGGAACTGGAGGAAGCCAACGAGGCGTGGGAGGAAGCCGGGGCGTTCATTGAGAGCATTTTCTCATAAACACTGCCATATTCGCACTTTCATACCGGGTTTCATTTCTGATTTTCAATCGGACCCGAATCTCGCAGCGCCGTTCCGGCGTTATTTTTTTGCTCGGGTGGATGGAATTGCACATCTCGATATGAGGATAGATCAAAAATCAATGAGAATACATCATTGTGCTGCCCAAGCTCGGAATCTTATACTGACTACCAAGCAACAGATATGTAAACGCTATCAATTCACTATCAAACCATGTTTGACAATATAAAACAAATATGAGAATAGGTTTGATCATGCTGAACCATCGGATGCGTGCATGGCAAGCGGAAAGACAACCGACCTCCGTTTATAGCGGTCCGCCCCTTCGGCCGGCCGTTATAAAAAATAAAATTCCAACAGGAATAAAGGGGTGTTCGCATGTCAAGATTGGCAAGACCGGTAAGCATCGTACTTGCCGTGTTGCTGGTGCTGCTCAGCGCCGCGGCCTGCAGCAAGAAGTCGGATGACAACAAGCCGTCCGACTCGTCCACTACCCCATCCACAACGCAGAACGGCAATAACGCTTCGAATTCAGGCACAGGAACGGAAACCGAAGGCGGCGCGGACGGCGAATGGAAGCCGCAGAGTGACTTGTCGAAGAAGGTCAAGTTCAGCTACGCGTCGGTCCAGGCGATCGAAGGCTACGACTACACGAAGGGCGACCCGCTCGCGCAGTATTATTCCGAGAAATTCAACTACGAGATGGACGTCGCGGCGCTCAACTGGGACAACTGGAACGAGCGGATGCGCATCTGGATCAACTCGGGTGACATGCCGGACGTCGCGGTGTACAACTACATCCACGCGGACGCGGCGGCTTTCGTCGAACAGGGACTGATCAAGCGGCTGCCCGATGACTGGAAGCAGCGCTGGCCGAACCTGGCGGCCGTCTATGAGCGGACGACGCTCGGGCCGCAGATGGAGAAAGTGTTCGGCGGCACGTACTTCCTTCCGCGCGCGCGGTTCATGGACAATCTGCCCGGCGATCCGCTGCCGAACCACCCGTCCGTGTTCATCCGGAAAGACTGGGCGGAGGCGGTCGGCTTCCCGGTCAAATCGGCCTACACGGTATCGGAGATCATGGAGTTCGCACGACTGGTCAAGGATAAGGATCCCGGCAACGTCGGCGACAAGCTGATCCCGATCGCCGAGAACACGAACCACGCCGTCGACCTGTTCGTCGCGCGGAACAGCACGTACTGGAACAGCTTCTACAAGGACAAGGACGGCCAGTACAAGTGGGGCGGCGCGTCGGAAGACACGCTGCGGGGCCTCAAGCTCTTCTCTGAGGCGTACCGGTCCGGGCTGCTCGCGCAGGACTTCTACACGGTCAAGAACGAGGAGCACGGCGCGTACTTCAACGTGCAGGGCATCGCCGGCGCGACGTTCTTCCAGGCGCCGACGTCGAACCTGCAGCCGTACTACAACGACTTCAAAAACAACCTGGGCATCGACCCGTACGAGAACATCATTCTGGCGACGGTGCTCGGGGAAGACGGCAACTACCATCAGGTCGACCTGATCAACTACTGGGGCACGATCATCTTCAGCCCGGATATCAAGGATGAAGTGTTCGAGCGCTACATGGACATTCTCGACTACAACGCGACGCGAGAAGGTTACATCATCACGAACATGGGGCTGAAGGACGTCGACTGGACGTACGACGACAGCGGCAACATCGTCTCCCTCTACGACGAAGAGAAGGAAGGCAAGCCGCTGGCCGGCACGACCGGCAAGTATCCGTCCTGGGGCTATCTGCTCGGCAGCATTATCCTGTTCGACGACTTCGCCTTCGACAACCCGAACACCGACGAGCGGCTGCGGGAACTGTCGAAGAAGGTGTATCGCGAGCGGACCGAGATCGCGACGCCGGAGACGTTCACGGCAATCGACTGGGATTACTACACCTACGATTCGCCGAGCAAGAGAAGGGCGGAAATCGACTACTACACCGAATACGCAAACCTCATCACGCAGTCGGGCGACATCGAGGAGAACTGGAGAAAATGGGTCGATTCGAAGATGCCCCTCATCCAGCCTGTCCTCGACGAGCTGAATGAGAAGTTCGGCGGCTGAAACGCGTGAGGCTGAATTCGTAATCCAGGCGGTTCCGGGCAGATCGCGGCCGATTTGCCCGGCGCTTGCCTTTCGGGGAGTTGCCTATGGACAACAACGCTTTGATTCGCCGCATCATCAGGTCGAAGGAGACGTACATGCTTCTCCTGCCCGGCGTCATCTGGTTCGTGATCTTCGCCTACATTCCGATGTACGGACTGACGCTGGCGTTCAAGACGTACAAGGCCAATCTCGGCATTTTCGGCAGTCCGTGGGTCGGTTTCGAGAAATTCGAGTACGTCTTTCGCGATCCGGCCTTCATGGAATCGGTCTGGCGGACGATCTGGATCAATCTGGGCCGGATCGTGTTCACGTTTCCGGTGCCGATCATTCTGGCGCTGCTGCTGAACGAATTGCGCATGCGCCGGTTCAAGAGAACGGTCCAGACCATTTTCACTTTTCCCCACTTCCTGTCCTGGATTATCGTGGCCAGCGTCCTGATCAATTTTCTCGACATGCAGGGGATGGTGAACGGCATCATCCGAATGTTCGGCGGTGATCCGGTCAACTTCCTGGGGAACACGACCATTTTCCGCCCGCTGCTCTACATTACGGACAACTGGAAGAACGCCGGCTGGACGATGATCATTTATCTGGCCGCCATCTCGGGCATTGATACGGAGCAGTACGAATCGGCGCAGCTTGACGGCGCGACGCGGCTGCAGACGATGTGGTACATCACATTGCCCGGCATCATGAACACGATCGTCGTCATGCTGATTCTGGCGACGGGCTATATCATGACCGCCGGTTTCGACCAGATCTTCAACATCAGCAACGCGGCGACCGCGAAGGCGGGCGAAATTCTGGACATCTACATCTACCGGATCACGTTCCAGTCCGCGGCGGACTTCTCGTTCTCGACCGCCGTCAGCCTGTTCCGGTCGATCGTGAATTTCGCGCTGCTGCTGCTGGCCGACCGCATCTGCAAGATGCTCGGTTCGGAGGGGCTCTTCCCGCCGATCCGCAAGGCAGCCCGCGCGCGTGCGAAAGGAGCGGCGTGAATATGGCAGAGGTCAAAACGATGCCCGAACCTGCCCGGCAAACCGTCCGGCGCAGACGTTCGAGTCATAACCGCATCGAGCCGCTGGACATTGCCCTGGTCATCATCCTTGGCGTGTTGGCGCTGCTGATTGTCATTCCGTTCATCAACGTTCTTGCGATCTCGTTCGTCACCCAACAGGAGTATCTGAAGACGTCGATCCTGCTGTTCCCGAAGGAATTCACGCTGGAGAACTATCAGGCCATGTTCGAAGACGGACGGATCTGGACGGGGTATCGCACGACCACGATCCTGCTGCTCATCGGCGTGCCGATCAACCTGTTCCTGACGACCAGCATGGCGTATGGGCTGAGCCGGCCGGATTACCCGTTCAAGCGGTTTTTCATCTTCTTCGTCGTCGTCACGATGATGTTCAACGGCGGCATCATTCCGATGTACCTGCTGATGAAGCAGCTCCATCTGATCAACTCGCTCTGGTCGGTCGTGTTCGCATACGGCATCAACGCCTTCTATCTGATCATCATGATGAACTATTTCTCGAATCTGCCGATTGCCCTGTCGGAATCGGCGAAGCTGGACGGCGCGGGTGAATGGACGATTCTGCTCAAGGTGATCCTGCCGCTGTCCATGCCGATCATGGCGACGATGACGCTGTTCTACGCGGTCGACCGGTGGAACGAATGGTTCAACGCGATGATTTTCATCCGCAAGGGCAATCTTACCGTCCTGCAGCTGGCGCTCCGGTCGATCGTCATCGACTCGCAGATCAGCCAGCAGCTCAATGTGTCGAACATCCAGACGGACAAACAGTTCACGGAAGGGATGAAAATGGCCGCCGTCATCGCCTCGATGCTCCCGATCATGTGCGTGTTCCCGCTCCTGCAGCGGCACTTCGTCAAAGGGATGCTGATCGGCGCGATCAAGGCGTGAGCTGCCGGACGGCCATTGGAGTCAGACGAGGCGCATCGGCATCCGGTGCGCCCTTTAAAAAGCACAAAGGCATGGAGAGGAGAGGACGTTCGCATGGTCAGTCTCAGAATCGCAAAAACGGAAAACGGTTATGTCCAGGGGCTTCCGGCAGCGGATCCCCGCATCACCAGTTTCAAGGGCATCCCGTTCGCCGCTCCGCCCGTCGGGGAGAACCGCTGGCGGGCGCCGCAGCCCGCGAAGAACTGGGACGGCGTGCTGAAAGCGTACGAGTTCTCGCCGATCCCGCTGCAGGTTCGGCAGGAGATCGATGTCAACAACATCTACACCCGTGAATGGGCCGTCGATCCGGACATCGCGATGAGCGAGGATTGCCTGTACCTGAACATCTGGACGCCGGCGAAAAGTCCCGACGAGAAGCTGCCGGTGTTCGTCTGGTATTTCGGCGGCGGGCTGCAGGTCGGGCATGCGTCCGAGATGGAGTTCGACGGCGAGCGCATCGCCCGCAGGGGCATCGTCGTCGTCACGATCAACTACCGGCTGAACGTGTTCGGATTTCTGTGTCATCCGGAGATTACGGCGGAATCGCCGGACGCCCCCGCCAACTTCGGCCATCTCGACCAGCAGTTCGCCACGCAATGGGTGAAGCGCAACATTGCGGCGTTCGGCGGCGATCCGGACAATATCACGATCGGCGGCCAGTCCGCCGGCGGCGGCAGCGTCCTCGCCCAGCTCACCTCGCCGCAGAACGAAGGCCTGTTCAACAAGGCGATCATCATGAGCGGCATCTTCTCGCCGGTGTATCCGGGCCAGCGCGGTCCCGGCGTGCGGGAGACGCTCGCGGAAGCCGAGCAGGAAGGCATCAAGTTCTTCGAGTATCTCGGCGTCTCCTCGCTGGCGGAAGCCCGCAAGCTCGATGCGGTGTACATCCGCGACAAGATGGTCGAGTACAAGCGGTTCTGGGGCGCCGTCGTCGACAACAAGTTCTGCGTCGGCCATCCGTTCGAGCGGTTCCTCCGGAATGAACGCTGGAACGTTCCCATTCTGTGGGGGAACACGACCGACGAGTTCATCAGCCGGCCGCAAGTCGGCTCGATCGACGAGCTCCGGCAGATGGCCGAAGGCGTGTTCGGCGAAGACGCGGACCGGTTCCTCGCGTTGTGCGGAGCTGATTCGGGCGATCTGGAGCAGGCGCTCAAGGCGGCGTCGGTCAATACGATCGAATACGCGATACGCGTCGCTTCCCGCGCCAATGCCGCAGCCGGCGCCGGCACGCCGCTGTACTATTACAAATTCGACGCGGAAATTCCGGGCTGGGACAACCCCGGGACGTTCCATTCGGTCGATCTCTGGTTCTTCTTCGAGACGCTGGCGAAGTGCTGGCGGCCGTTCGTCGGCAAGCATTACGATCTGGCGCGCCAGATGTGCAACTATTGGGCGCACTTCATCCGCTCGGGCGATCCGAACGGCCCCGATTCGACGGGTGAAGATCTCCCGCGGTGGGAGCCGTACACGGAGGAAGCGCCGTACGCGATGGTGTTCGGCGACAAGTCGGAATTCGTCAGGGAGCAGCCGGGAGAGATGATCCGGTTCCTGGTCGAGCAGTATTTCAAGCGCAAGTAAACGACATCATGATCGGGGAGGGATGGCCGTGCGGCTGGTGAGCGGCGATTACACGCTGCTGTTCAAGGATGGCGGCGTCGAGGTGCATCGGGACGGCAAGATGCTGTATTACAACAGGCGGCCGATGTTCGTGACGGTGAAGACGGTCTTCGCGGTGAACGAATTCTATGACGGGGCGTACGACGATGTCGCCGAAGACGGCGGGCGGGTCGTCGCAGGCGGCGTACTCACCGTGCCTTCGGGCTCGATGTTCGCGTTCATGGACACTTATGAGGCCGCCGGGACGGGGTTCAAGGTAAGCCGTCGCGTGAAAGTGCTGCGGGCGGCGGACGATCTCGGCTTTTCCACCAAAATCTCGTTCGTGATGGCGGAGTCGGACGATCCCCGCGACTACTGGTGCTTCGCGCCGGGCGTCTGGTACAAGCAGAACGAGTTCGCGCCCGACACCGTCATCGGCAAGGATCTGGACTGCGAGTATTTCTGGCGGATGGAGACGTGCTATGCGCTGCCGCTGTTCGCCATGCAGCACACCCGGTCGGGGGAGACGGCGTCGCTGTCCCGCTGGGCCGCGGACGTGACGATGCCGTCCACGGACATCCTCCGGGCGGAAAACCATACCGACCCGAAGTGTACGACCGGCGCCATCGGGATGAGCCGGCCGGAAAGCCTCACCCTGAACTACATGTACTACGGATTTCCCGTGCGCAAGCCGTTCGAGACAAAGGTCGACGGTTTGTCAATCGATTACGTCTACCCCGGCTGCGACGGTCAGCTGCCCTCCCGGAATCGGTTCCTCGGGCTGGATTACCGCGGGAAAACGAAATCATTCCGGCGCATCAACCATCCGGTCGTTGACGGGTTCGAGCAGCATTACGCCGTGGCCGTCCAATTCGGCCGCTACGACAGCTTCCAGCGCATGATGCGGGACAACTGGCGGATCGTGTACGAACGGATGCGCGACCGGCTGTTCGAGGTGGACAACGAGCGCCATTATCACAACTGCATGAAGCATCTGGAGCGGTACACCCGGAAATACGGCGACTCATACGGCCTGCCGTTCGCCGCGCAGCTGCCCCATATGGACATCTCGACGGTCTCGTTCCAGTTCGGGTTCGTCGGGCAGCAGCCGGGAATCGGCTATCTGCTGCTGCGCTACGGCGACATGACAGGCGATGCCGAAGCCCGGGAGAAGGGGATCGGCATCCTCGATTTCTGGGTCCGGACGGCGATGACCGAGTCCGGCCTGCCGCACATGTGCTACAATCCGAACATTCAGGGATTCGAGCCGTACCCGCATTATGTGCGGATGCTGGCCGACGGGATCGAAGCGATCCTGGACGCGTACCTCTACATGCGGGGACGGGGCGAGGAGCGGGCGGATTGGCTGGATTTTTGCCGGAAGACGGCCGATTGGCTGGTGAAGATGCAGAACGAGGACGGCAGCTTCTACCGCGCGTACAACACCGACGGCTCCGTCCGGATGGACTCGAAATCGAACACGCCCAGCGTCATCCGCTTCCTGGTCCAGTTCCATCTCGCGACCGGCGAGGAGAAGTACAAGACGGCGGCGCTCCGGGCCGGTGAATGGGCGTACGACAACAATTACCGGAACCTGGAATACCGGGGCGGCACATGCGACAACCTGGACATCCAGGACAAGGAGGCCGGGATCTACGCGCTGTTCGGATTTCTGGCGCTGTACGACCTGACCGGCGGGGCAAAATGGCTCGAAGCCGCGGTCGGCGCCGCCGACTATACGGAGACGTGGACGTACGCGTGGTCGTACCCGGTCCGCACGCCGTGGCCGAAGCATCCGTTCAACAAGTACCGCATCAGCGGGCAGAGCATCATCACGATCGGCGGCGGGGCCGACGTTTACATGGCCGCGTGCTCCTACACCTATTACCGGCTGTATCTGATCACCGGCGATGAGCACTATCTGGACTTCGCCGAGTTCCTGCACAAGAACACCCGGCAGTCCACCGACATCGACGGAAGCGTCGGCTACGCGATGCCCGGCATCGGCCACGAGAGCGGCAATTTCACGAGCCAGACGCTGCAGAGCCACTACCACTGGCTGCCCTGGTGCACGTTCGTTCAGGCCGAGCCGCTCCTCAGGCTGTATGACACGTTCGGCGTCTTCGAAATCGCGGACGCCCAGAAGCTCAGCCCGGAGGAGAGGGCAAGGCGCAATCGCATTTATGACGGACTCTCGGGAAGCGCGGGCTGACTTTCGCCCCGCTTCTGGTATTCCCGCGGCGTGAGCCCGGTCAGCCGCTTGAACTGCCGGCTGAAGTGCTCCACGTTGCGGTAGCCGCACCGGAACGCGACTTCGGCGACGCTCAGGGAGCCGTAGTACAGGTACTCCTTCGCCAGCCGGATCCGGTTCTGGATGACGTCGTCCATGCAGGAGACGCCGAATGTTTTCTTGTAGATGGACTGCAGATAGCCCGGGCTGATCTTGAGATAGTCCGCCATGCGGGGGATTGTCCAGTGATCGCCCGGGTTGTTCTGGATCGCGACGCGCAGCTTGAGCAGGTTGTAGTGCTGCGGCGTGATGTCGTTGCGGAAGCAGGACTCCAGCAGTTTGTTGAACAGCGTCCGGAGCAGGCACCGGATGGAGGAGTCCTTGCAGTTCTTGTTGAAGTTGTGCTCGATGACGAGCAGCTCGAACAGCTTGTGGCAGTAGTCGGGATCATCCAGGGAAAAGGGAACGCCGCACGGCACCGGGGTTTCCGTCACAAAAGGCTCGTCCGTCGTGAAGCGGATCCAGTTGTTCACGAACCGGTCCCCGGACGCGCGATAGTAAACTTTCTGGCCCGGGCGGTAGAGAACGGCGCTGTAGGCCGGGTATTCCCTGAGTTCCCCTTCCACCCAGAACAGGGCCGGGGTCTTCGTGAAGACGAGGAGCCAGTGCGTGCCGGCGGGCACGTCGGTGACGAAATGAGGGCCGTCGTGTGCCATATCGCAATGCGCGTACAACACATGGATCATCCGAACCCCTCCGGATCGGCGTGAAGGATATCTACAGCGTAAAGGAACGGATCGGGGCAGGTCAATATGGAGTGAATGGAGGACAGGCATGGAAGTCAGGCAAGTGATGGACATTCCGGCAGGCGCGCTGCGGGCGGCTGCGAAGGAACATCAGGGCACGTTGACGGAAGTTTCGTATCCGGTGCGAAACTATATCAATGCGTCCCGGCAACTCGTGACGGACGTGCGGGCCGACGCGGCGGAAGCGGGCAGGGAGACGGTGCGGGGCGAGGCCATCGTCAAGACATGCAACGTTTATCTGCCCGCCGGCTACGACCGGGAGCCCGGACGGCGCTACAACGTCCTGTATCTGCTTCACGGCGTGGGCGGGGATGAATATGAATGGCTGCGGGGCAGCGGCGAGGCGGACGGGCGGCATGCCATCTGCAATCTGCTGGACCATCTGATCGCGGAAGGCGAGATCGAGCCGCTTATCGCCGTGTTCCCCAACGGGCGCAGCGCCCATGATTACGCCGACCGGTCCTTCAACGCAGAGGGTACGAACCTGCTCGGCTTCTATTATTTCGACTACGAACTGCGGTACGACCTCATTCCGTTCATCGAATCGAAATACCGGACATACGCAGACATCGCGGATACGTCGTCTGCGGGAATCTCCGCAAGCCGCCGGCATCGGGCGATCGCCGGCCTGTCCATGGGCGGCATGCAGGTGCTGAACCTGGTCATCGGCGGCTGGCGGTGCGATTCGGTGGCGTACACGGAGAACCGGCACAACTGGCGGAACGGGCTGGACACGACGGTGCGCGCGCCGGGCATGACCGATCTGTTCGCGTACGCCGGCGCGTTCTCGAACGCGCCGACGTCGAGCGGCGGACGCGTGCTGGGCGAAAGTCTCGGGTCCTCGGCGTTCCGGCTGGATCTGCTGTACATGACCTGCGGCGACCGGGACGAGATTTCCTTCCCGGTGTATAACGATGCGATCGAAGGCCTCGCGGAAGCCGCGGGGGACAAGCTCGGCGGCCTCCGCCAGGTTGTCATTCCCGGCGGCGTGCACGATTTCGGCGTGTGGAACCACGGCGCGTACAATTTCGCCCGGCTGGCGTTCCGTTGACGGAGGGCGGCGCCGCCCGGCGCGTTCCCGGAAGCCGGAGCCGTTGCCGTATACTTGCGGACGGCCGGAATTCTCCGCCGCGTACAACATCGGGGTCGTCGCGACGGACAGGGCGGCCGGATCATGGCCGGCCTGCTTCGCCGCCTGCCGGTACAGTTCCACGGCCGGCTTGAAGGCTCGCGCCGAGGATGACGGTGTATATACAACTGACGGATCCGAAATGAATATCAAGGTTCGCGCACGTGGATATTAAGCTTTATTGCTTTCCAAGCCTTCAAGGAATGGTTTGCGACTTGAGTGATTTTAAGGGCTTTATTGGAACATGGAATGAAAGAAGATCGCTTTATCCTGTCTTCTTGGCCAGGATCGTGGCGATCTTCTTGACGTTTTGATGGTGTTGACCAATAAAACTACATCATGTAGATTTAATTTAACCTACAATGGAAAAGGAGGGTGACCATGGAAAAACTGCAGAAAATGTCCGAAGCCGAGAAACAAATTATGGACATCATTTGGTCCTGTGCCCGCCCGGTAACGACGGCTGAAATCTTGACCAGACTGCCGGAAGACAAGGCATGGAAGCAAAACACCGTCATTACGTTTTTGGCGCGTTTGATGGAAAAGGGCATGGTCAAAGCGACAAGGGCAGGAAGGGCGAATCACTATGAGGCTTGTTTGACCGAACAGGAATACCTGAATCTCGAAACCAAACGGTTTATCCGGGATGTTCATCGGGGTTCCGTGTTCGGCTTGATCAACACGCTGTGCGACAGCGGAGATCTGACGAAGGAAGATATTGAAGCATTGATGAAACGATTGCAAGAGCAGAGAGGCCGGCATGAATGATTTCTGTTATGCTTTGCTCCTGATGTCGGTCGCAGCGTCCATCCTGTACCTGTTGTTGAAACTTTTCATCCCGTTGGCGCCGGGCATCGTCCCGAATACGGCGGAGTCTCCGTTCGATGCGCTGATTGAACGGGTGAGCCGGAAATGGCGGGAACCAACGGCCGTTCCGGAAGCAAGCCATCTGAGCACGGCGGAACAGACGGGCAACATTCCCGAAGACGGCCATTACTATTTCATTCTGCAAAACGAATCGAAAACGGCATCGTGTGAAAAGGTGGAGCTGCCGGTTCATTATCAAATTCGTTCGTAAATCATCGCGTGATGCAACGAGCGGCATGCTTTCTTCATGGAGAGCATGCCGCTTTTTCATGCAATCATGCCGCCGGGCAAAATAAAAAGTCTTGACGATCATGCGGTACACTGACGAAAATGATGATTAAATGCGGCGGGGTCCAATTTTTTATCAATATTTATAAACTTGGTTTTACAATATAAAACGAGCTGAATGGATTGTCCGCGGCTTGTTGACCGGGGGGAGCATGGACGATGTCAAGGATCATGGATGTGCTGAGGCGTTACCTGAAGGGCAAATCGATCATCCGGACGATGATGTTCTCCTTTTTGACCGTGAACATCTTGCTGCTGCTCCTTCTCGGGCTGCTGTCCATCCGCGATTCCACGGCGAGCCTTACCGAGGAATTGACGCAATCCAGCTACAAGATCATGGAACAAGCGGCAAGAGGGCTGAGCTTCAATCTTGAAGAGGCGACGCGTCCGCTGGTGATTCTCGCGGGCCATTATTCCGTCAGGGCGTTGATGAATCCGGGCAGACAATTGGATGTCGAAGGCCGCATCCAGCATGAGCGGAATCTTGCGGATGTCGCCTTCGGTGTGACATCGCTGCAATCGTTCATCAGCGACATCCTGATCCTGGGCGAAAACGGCTATGTGAACAACCTGGACGGCCGGATTACCTTGCGCTGGAATTATCCGTTCACCGAACAGGACTGGTTCAGGCAGGCGGTGTCGGGGACCCCGAACAGGGGCTTCATCCCGCTCGGGCTCCACAAGCAGGACTATTACATGGAGAAATACATTTCGAAATACGATCAGCCTACGCTCTCGATCGCCCTGCCCGTCAACGATCACACCCGCAAGCCGATCGGCGCGGTCATCGCCAATCTTGATTTGAACAAGGTCAGCGGCATGTTCGAGTTGACCGCCAATCAGAACAATCAGTCCGTGTTCATGATCGACAGCCGGCAGACCATCATCGTGCACAAAGATGCCGAAGCCATCGGCACCCGCTTGGCGTTCAAGGGCATCGAGCGGATCCATGCCGAAGAATCCGGCAGCTTCATTACGGATATTGACGGCCGGGAGACATTGGTGACTTTCCACCCGACAACCGTCAAGGGGTGGAAGATGGTGTCGACGATCCCGATGTCCGTGATCCGCGGGCAGGCGGATTCGCTGAAATCCAATCTGTTCGGGTTTATTTATCTCTGTCTGCTGCTCAACCTGCTGATTTCCATCGTGATCACCGTGCGCATCTCCCGGCCGTTCGGGCGGCTGCTCTCCGCACTGGACAAAATCGGCGAAGAGAGCGTCTATGTCATTTCGAACCATTACAAATACCGCGAGCTGAATGTGATCGGCGGCAAGTTCAAGGAACTGGTCCTCCGGATCCAGACGCTGGTCAGACAAAACTACCAATCGGAACTTGCGCGCAAAGATGCCGAATTGAAAACGCTGCAATCGCAGATCAATCCGCACTTTCTGTTCAATACGCTGCAGCTCTTGCAGACCGAGATCGTATGCGGCAGCACGGAGGAATCGAATCATCTGGTGCTCTCGCTGAGCAGCTTGCTGCGGTATTCCATGAAGCAATCGGAAGAAATGGTCGAACTGGGGCGGGAAATTCAGAACGTCAAAGATTACCTGTACATCCTGAACAAAAAGTATGACAACCGGATCGATATCGAGTACCGCATCCCGGACCAGGAGATTTTGAAACACCGAACGATCAAGTTGATTCTCCAGCCGATCATCGAAAACGTCGTGCTTCACGGTTTCGGGGAAAATCCGGTGTCAGCCCGCGTGCGGATCGGCGCCGTATCGGTCAAGAAAGGGATTCTGGTCGCCATCCGGGACAACGGCAAAGGCATGACCCGGCAGCAACTCCGAATGTTGAGGGCGCAGCTCGATGACCCGGACCACAGGCCGGAACACATCGGCCTTTACAACGTCAACCAGCGGATCCGATTGAAATTCGGACCGGATTACGGATTGCGGATCCGAAGCAAATCCGGAGCGTTTACGGCCGTTTACGTCGTGCTGCCGAAAGTTTGAATGTCAGGGAGGTTGCGGACATGAAACTGCTGATTGCGGACGATCAAATTTCGCTCCACCGATATCTGGACAAGGTCATGGACTGGGGCGCGATGGGATTTACGGAGGTGCAGCATGCCTACGACGGCGAGGAAGCGGCCGCCAAGGTCGCGGCATTCCATCCGGATATCCTGATCCTGGACATCCATATGCCGATCTTGAACGGGATCGAATCGCTCAAGCGGGTCAGGCAGTCCGGCCATTCGCCGAAAACGATCATCCTGAGCGCTTATGACGAGTTCGAATATGCGAGGGACGCGATTCATCTTCAGGTCTCCCGTTACTTGCTGAAACCGGTCGACGCCGTGCAGCTCCGAAACGCGCTCGAGGAGTTGATCCGGGAGTCCGAAGCGGCCTTCCGGCAGACGATCGGCGCCGAGCTCGACCGGATGCTGTATACCGGGGAGATGGAGGCCGAAGCGCTGCAGACGATTCGCAAGGGGTTCGATTACCTCGGGATCGACCGATTCGCCGTGATCACTTGCGCAGACGGTGCGACGGACGGCCATTATGCCCGCTGGCTTAAGGAACAGGCCGCCGGTTCATTCAAATGCGCGATTGCCGGCAAAAGCAAACATGGAAGCGTGGTCCTGGTCGGCGGAAAGGATCCATTGTCAGGCGGCATGCTGCGGGAGTTCATCGAGTCTCTTCTTCAGCTTCCGGATGCGCCATGCGGCTCGCCGCCGCCGATCGGGATCAGCTCGGTCGCCCAGGATGCCGCGGTTCTGCCGCAGCTGATCGCGGAGAGCGCCCGGGCCGCGGCGGCGCCCGCCGAGACGGGCTCCAGGCTCCAGGATACGATCAGGCGGATCAAAAAGCATATCGACGGCAGCTTTCACGAAGACCTGACCTTGCAGTCCGTCGCGGATCGATTCCGGATCGACAAATACCAGTTGTGCCGGGTGTTCAAGAAGGAGTTCGGCGTCAATTATTGGTCATATGTCATGAAAGTGAGGATGGAGAAAGCCGCCGAACTGCTCGCCGGTACGGAATGGAAGAACAGCCTCATCGCGGAGCGGACCGGATTTTTGGACGAAAGCCATTTCAGCCGCGCGTTCAAAAAGTTTTACGGCATAACGCCCAAGGAGTACCGCCGCAGACATGCCGAAGCCCGCTGAACGTCCGAAAGCGCAACAATTGACAACTCGACCCGCAAGATTTTGAATTCCGATTCGGAGCAGGCTCCATTATACTTCAACATGTAGAAATTGAAAGTGCTTACAAAACAACGGACAGGGGGATGCGCAAGCATGATCAAAAGATTGACATGGCCATTGATGGTCATCCTGTGTGCTGCACTCGTGCTGACGGCATGCGGTCAAAGCGGCAATAAAGGAACGAACGGCGGGACGAGCGGCGGCGAGTCCAAAGACGCCGATGCGCCGAAACCGGTTACGCTCAGCATTCTGTCGTGGAACAACGAACAGGAGATGAAGCCGGTCCTTGACGGGTTCAAGGCGAAATATCCCCATATCTCGTTCGACTTCTCGTTCGCGCCGCCGGTCACCGATTATATTGCGAAGCTGCAGACGATGCTGCTGTCGGATACGGCGCCGGATATTTTCATCATCGCCGCGGAGAACCGCAACGAGATCATCGACGGCGGTTTCGCGATGGATCTGACCGACCAGCCGTTCATGTCCGTCATGCTGGACAGCAACAAACCGATGCTGAGCAAGAACGGCAGGACGTACGGCTTCACGCAGACGGGATGGGCCGGCGGACTGTTCTACAACAAGCAGCTGTTCGAACAGGCCGGCATCGAGAAATTGCCGGAGACATGGGACGAATTCGTCGAGATCTGCCTGAAGCTGAAAGAAGCCGGCATCCGTCCGCTGTACGACCGGATGCATGACATTACGATCGTTCATTCCGCCATGTTCGGCGCGAACGTGTTGACGAAGGATCCCGATTTCGACGAGAAGCTGTTCAACGGGGAGACGACGTTCGCGGAAGGCTGGACGGAAGTGCTGAAGATGTGGAAGGAAGATTTGATCGACAATGAAATTTTGACCCCCGACATGATCGGCTTGACGAGCGAGCAGGTGATGAACGAATTCGCCCTCGGCAACGTCGCGATGGTTCCCGGCGGTCCGTGGAACATCAGCACCATCGAGGCGACCAACCCGGACATCGAGTTTGAAATTATGCCGATTCCGGGCAAGGAGCCGGGCAACAAGTATTACAACGGGGCGCCCGGCGTAGGCTTCGCCATCAACAGCAAGACGAAGCACAAGGAAGAAGCGCTGCTGTTCCTCGAATATCTCAGCACGGAAGAGGGACTCCGGCAATTCGAAGAAGGAACGGGCGGCATCATTACGGCGCACGGCTACACCACCAATGTGCATCCGGCGTATCTGCCGGCCTACAACGACGGATTGATGGCAGGCCGGATCTACTTGCCGATGGTGTCGTGGGCGCGGCATCAGGAAGCGCTCCGCAACCAGTTCCTGATCGCCATTCAGGATATGGCGATGAACAAGATTACGCCGGAAGAGGCGGTCGAGCTGCTCGATAAGAAGCTTCAGGAAATGGAAAATAAATAAATCGCGAGTCCTGTAGAGAGGGTATAGGATCACCTACTACCCTCTTTTTCATCACGATCGTTGCTTGCGAAGTGCAACGGTCATGTAGCGCAGACCACTGAGGAGGCTGTTTATGACCCGAATCGTCCGCCAAGCGCAGTACCTGGTGTTCCTGGTACCGATCCTGGTCGTTTACTCCCTGTTTACGATTTACCCGCTGCTCAAGGCGTTCTTCCTGAGCTTTACGAATTTCGACGGCTATTCGAAAGTCTATGATTTCGTCGGGTTGAAAAATTATATGCGGATCTTCGCCGATGACGCCCTGCTGTCCGCGATCTCGTTCACACTGTTCTTCACATTCGCCAAGGCGCTGCTCGTGACGGTGCTGGCGATTCCGCTCGCCATGATCCTGGACCGGAAATTTCTGACCCGGAATCTGCATCGCGCCGTCTTCTTCTTCCCCTCGATCCCGAGCGGACTGCTGCTGGCCTACATCTGGGGATTTATTCTGGCGCCGATCGGATCGGGCGTGATGAACACGATTCTGCGGGAAGTGTTCGGCATCGGGCCGCAGCCCTGGCTGGCGGACCCGCTGCTCGCCAAGCTGTCCACGGTCGTCGTGGCGACGTGGGCGATCACCGGGTGGCATGCCATTCTGTATCTGGCGTTCCTGCAATCGATCCCGAAAGAATATTACGAGGCGGCCGCGATCGACGGGGCGAGCCGGCTGCAGCAGGTGCGCCACATTACGCTGCCGCTGCTTGCGCCCGCCATGACGATCAGCGTCATGCTGCTGCTCACGGGCGGGCTCAAAGTATTCGAAATTCCGTTCGCCTTGACCAAGGGCGGGCCGGGCTACGAGACGTACACGATCACCCAGGTCATCGTGCTTCGGGGGATCACGGAAACCCAGTACGGCCTTGCGTCGGCGATGTCCATCGTATTCTTCCTGATCGTGCTTTCGATCGCCGTCTTCCAGGTCACGATCATGCAGCGAAGGGAGCAGCATTTGCAATGACGGAATCCAACAAAAAAAACTGGCTGCTCGATCTCCTGATGCTCCCTGCGGGAATCGTCGCGTTCTTCCCGTTCTACCTGATCATCATCAACACGTTCAAGACGATGCAGGAGACGGCCAAGAACCCGATCGCTCTGCCGTCGAAGTGGATTTTTACAAATTATATCGAAGTGTTCGAGGGAACGGCGGTGCTGCGAAGCTTCGGCAACACGCTGACCGTCACCTTGTTCTCCGTCGTGCTGATCGTGCTGATCGGCGCCATGGGCGCGTACCCCGTCGTGTTCAACTCGAACCGGATTACGCGGCTCGCGATGCTGTATCTGCTTGCGGGATTCATGATTCCGTTCCAGGCGACGCTCATCCCGCTCTTTCAATTGATGACCGACCTGCGCTTGATCGACAAGCTCTACGGCCTCGTCATGCTGTATACGAGCGGATCGGTGTTTGTCTTCTTCCTGATGACGGGCTACATGAAGACAATCCCGCGGGATTTGTCCGAGGCCGCCGTGATCGACGGCTGCAGCATATGGGGCATCTTCTGGCGAATCATCCTGCCGCTGCTCAAGCCGATTACGATTACGAGCGTCATCTTCGAGACGATGTGGATCTGGAATGACTTTCTGGCGCCCATGCTGTTCCTGAACTCGTCCTCCAAGTCGACGCTCGTCCTGCAGATCTACAAGGCGAAGGGCGAATTCAACGTCCAATGGCCGATGTTCATGACGCTTACGGTGATCACGCTGATCCCGATCTTCATCTTCTTCCTGCTCATGCAGAAACATATCGTCAAAGGCATCGCGGCCGGCGCGGTGAAAGGATGACGATCTGCAAGAATGCGACCTCAGCCGATGTCTGGGGCCGTTTTTCGTGCGCTTGGCAGCGCACCGTGCTAACGGGTGAAAGTCCCGAATACACCGCAGGTGGCGGAAGTATATAGCTGACAGGCAGTGCGTAGTCCGCGAGGATGCGTGCGGAGGGCCTGAAGGCAAACCCCGGAACAGGCGGCTAAACCATGTTGGCTGACGGAGACGGATGACCTTGCGAAAAGTGGGGATGTCCGATACCACCATATGCTCCGTAAGTTAAGAGGGCTGGGTTCGGGGGAAAGCCGGTGGCGTGACCCAAGGAGAGCTCATCGTTCCCGCATAGCGGTAACCTGTGAACAAGGTCGCGACGGCCGAGGCACAGCTACGGACGGTGAGCAGTCAGACGAAGGGATAGTAGTGAATAAGCCTGTCGGAAAAGCCGCAATGGCAGGTGAACTGGCGCAACACGTCGCCAGTGCAAGCCCCGACTCAAAAGGCGGGGACTTGATGCGAAGCCCGGAACCGTGGAAGAAAAGCAACGAACGTCAAGTGAAATCATGTGTCCAGACAGGAGCCGGGGAGCCAGGAAGCGCGAAGAACCGGGGCCGAACAATAGGGTAGGCCGTCCGGGGCGGAGTACTCTCTGAGACGCACCGTACTGCCGGGGAAATGAGCGGCTAACGACGGAGAACAAAGGAGAGGAAGCAACCGAACAGATGAAAAGAACGGACGAAGAGGAGCTTTCGTGTGGGAGTACATGAGCCAAAGAAGCGCAAATGGTACAGCCTGATCGACAAAATATGGGCGATGCCAAACCTGGCGGAGGCCTTTCAAGAGGTGAAGGCGAATCGGGGAGCGCCTGGCGTGGATGGAGTGACCATCAAGGCATTCGAGTCGAATCCGGAGGACAATCTGGAAGCCCTTCAGACCGCCCTGCGCAACAAGACGTACGAACCGAAACCGGTAAAACGCGTCTATATCCCGAAAGCCGACGGAACACAGAGACCTCTGGGCATACCGACCGTAGGAGACCGAGTGGTGCAAGCGGCGGCAAGGCGCATACTGGAACCGATCTTCGAATCGAAGTTCAGGGAACGCAGTTACGGATTCCGACCGGGGCGCAGTGCACACATGGCATTGGAACGAATCCGAGAAGACTTGAGACAGGGATACAGGTACGTTATCGATGCCGACCTGAAAAGCTGCTTCGACACGATCCCGCACGACAAATTGATCGAGGCGGTGAGGGAAGAAGTAGTGGACGGCAGTGTGCCAAGGCTCCTGTCAAGTTTCCTGCAAGCAGGCGTAATGGACGGCGGCAGCTTCTACTTAGTACCTATCCGAAAACCTCTGCGCAGCGGAAACAAATCCAGGCGCAGGCAAAATGGAGCATGGCCTCGTAGTTCTCCACTTTCTTTTCCCAACGAATGAGCAAGCGGCGAAAGCGACTCATCCAGGAGTGGGTCCGTTCGACCACCCATCGTCTGGCCCGGTATCCGGGAATCGCCGCTTTTTCTTCTTTCTCTTCGCCGCGCGAACGCAAATGAAGGACATATCCCAACTCGGCCACTTGTTC